>NZ_VSZV01000324.1:0-33910 GCF_008919455.1 Rhizobium sp. PEPV16 | reverse complement strand
CGGCCCTGGTGCTGCCCTATGCCGTGCGCGTCGTCTCGGCGAGCCTCGACAATCTGCGCTCGGACATCGAGGAGGCCGCCGTCCTGCTCGGTTCCTCGCGGCTCGGCGCCTTCTTCCGCGTGGTGATGCCGAATATCCGCGGCGGCATCCTTGCCGCCTTCATCCTCGGCTTCGTCACCAGCTTCAATCAGGTGCCGGTCTCGCTCTTCCTGTCCGGTCCCGGCGTCCGCACGCTGCCGATCGACATGCTGGGTTACATGGAAACCACCTACGATCCTTCCATCGCGGCGCTCTCCGCCCTTCTCGCCTTTCTCTCGATCGGCATCGTCTTTCTCGCCGAACGCTTCCTGGGATTCTCGCGCTATGTCTGATGCCTATCTTCAACTCGACAAGCTGACCCTTGCCTATGGCGACACGGTCGCGGTGCGGGACCTCGACCTTGCGATCGGCAAAGGTGAGCTAGTGGCGCTTCTCGGCCCCTCCGGCTGCGGCAAGACGACGACGATGCGGGCCATCGCCGGCCTGCTGACGCCGGCCTCCGGCCGCATCCGCGTCGACGGCGCCGATATCACCCGCGTCTCCGCCAACAAACGTGCCGTTGGCCTCGTCTTCCAGTCCTATGCCCTCTTCCCGCATCTGACAGTCTATGAGAACGTCGCCTTCGGCCTGCGTCTCAAGGGCATTTCAGCGGAGGATCTCGATGCCCGCGTCGGGGCCGGCCTGAAATCCGTCGGGCTCTCGGCTTTTACCGGCCGCAAGCCCGCCGAACTCTCCGGCGGCCAGCAGCAGCGGGTGGCGCTCGCTCGTTCGATGGTGATGGAGCCGAAGGTGCTGTTGCTCGACGAGCCGCTCTCCAATCTCGATGCCCGCCTTCGCCTTGAAATGCGCGCCGAATTACAGCGCGTGCACAAGGAGACCGGTGTCACCATGATCTTCGTCACCCACGACCAGGTGGAAGCCCTGGCGCTTGCCGACCGCATCGTCGTGATGCTGAACGGCGGCATCGAACAGATCGGTACGCCGGAGAAGATCTACAACAATCCGGCCTCAGCCTTCGTCGCCGATTTCGTCGGCTTCGAGAATGTCTTCGCGCTGAAGGATGGAAAGCTTGCGACGCCGAATGGGCCGGTCGGACTTCCCGGCCCGGCTCCGGAAGCCGCAGCCGGCCTCGCCTGGCGTCCGCGCATGGTGACCCTTGGCTCCGGTGCTTTCCAAGGCACTGTGCGCGGCACGTCTTTCGCCGGCAACACCCGCGAATACCTGCTCGACACTCCGCTCGGCCCGATCAAGGCAGAGATCGATGCGGGCCTGCCGCCGCACGAGATCGGCAGCCCGCTCGCCTTCGATCTGCCGGTTGCCAGGGCGGCAAGCCTCAAACGGTTCGGGTGAAATCATGGGCGTCTGGATCGACACGGACATGGGATTCGACGACATCGCCGCCATTCTGGTGGTGGGACAGTCGGAATTCGAGATCGACGGAATATCACTGGTCTTCGGCAACACGCCGCTGCCGCAGGTGAAGTTGAACGCTGCCGGCGCCGCCAGCACCTTCGGCTGGAAGTTTCCCATCCACACCGGCCGTGCCATGCCGGTGCTCGGCAAGCTCGAAACCGCTCAGGCGGTCCTGGGCAAAACCGGCATCCCCACAATTGGCAAGAGCCTGCCGAAGGCTGCGGCCCTTGCCGAAAGCGATGCCTTCACAGCACTCTACCGCTGGCTGGAGCGCAAAGGGCAGCATCGCATCCTGGCGCTCGGCCCGCTCACCAATATCGCCGCCGTGGCGCTCGCCCGGCCCGATCTCGCCGCCCGCATCACCGAACTCGTCTGGATGGGCGGCGGCGTCACGTCAGGCAACCATACGGCCTCCGCCGAGTTCAACGCGCTCGCCGATCCCGAGGCTCTCTCGATCGTCATCGCCCATGGCCTGCCGCTGCGCATGGTCGATCTCGACCTCTGCCGCAAGGTGCTGGCCAGACCCGAAGACGCCGAGCCGGTGCGCAACGCCGGCGGCGCCAATGCCGAGCTGATCGCCGATATGTTTTCGGGTTATATCCGCATCGGCACCAGCCGCGGCCGCCCGGCCATGGCAATTTACGATCCTTCCGCCGCCGTCGCCTTCGTCGCTCCAGATATCGTCAGCTTCCGCCCTGCCCGTATCGACGTCGAGCTGCAGGGCGCCTTGACCCGCGGCCGTACCGTCGTCGAGACCCGCGCCACGCATGCGACCTTCAATGCGCAATTCGCCGCCGACATCGATGCCGACATGGCGCGTGTCATCATTCTCGCTGCCCTGGTCAACGAGGCCCGCAAATGAACGCCACTGCTCGCCAAGAACCCGCCGATCTCAACGATCCTGCCTTGCGCGCCCGCGCCGTCGCTGCTGCACGCGGCGATGCCCCCTTCGACATGCTGATCACCGGCGGCCGGCTGCTCGATGCGGTGACGGGCCTGATCCGGCAAGCCGATATCGGCCTCGTCGGCGCGCTGATATCAAGCGTTCATGCCCCGGCAAGCCGCACGGATGCCGTCGAGATCATCGATGCGGCGGGCAGTATCCTGACGCCCGGCCTGATTGACACGCACATGCATATCGAAAGTTCGATGGTGACACCCGCCGAATATGCGAGCGCGGTCTTGCCACGCGGCGTCACCACGATCGTGTGGGATCCGCATGAATTCGGCAATGTCCATGGGCTCGACGGCGTGCGCTGGGCGATCGAGGCGGCGCGCAGCCTGCCGCTGCGTATGATCCTTCTCGCGCCCTCCTGTGTGCCCTCCGCGCCGGGCCTGGAACTTGCCGGCGCCGATTTCGATGCCTCCATGATCACCGAGATGCTGCACTCCTCCGCCGTCGGCGGCGTCGCCGAAGTGATGAACATGCGCGGCGTCATCGACGGCGATCCGCGCATGACTGATATCGTCAATGCCGGCCTTACCGCCGGCAAGCTCGTCTGCGGCCATGCCCGCGGCCTCGAAGACGCCGATCTCAACGCCTTCATGGCATCGGGCATCACCTCCGACCACGAACTTACCTCCGGCGCCGATCTCCTCGCCAAGCTTTCCGCCGGCCTGACGATCGAGCTGCGCGGCTCTCACGACCATCTGCTGCAGGAGTTCGTCGAGGTGCTGAACGGTCTCGGCCACCTGCCCCCGACCGTCACGCTCTGCACCGACGACGTCTTTCCGGACGAACTCCATGAAGGCGGCGGCCTCGACGACGTCATCAGGCGCCTGGTGCGCTACGGCATGAAGCCGGAATGGGCCATCCGTGCCGCGACCTTCAATGCCGCACAACGTTTGAAGCGCTCCGATCTCGGCCTCGTCGCCGCCGGCCGCCGCGCGGACATCGTGCTCTTCGAAGACCTCGCGGAATTCCGGGCGCGGCTCGTCATATCAGGCGGCCGCATCGTTGCCCGCGACGGCAGCATGCAGGTTACCGTCCAACAGATCGATACGGCGCCGCTTGTCAATTCGGTGAAGCTGCCGCCGCTGACCGAGAATGACTTTCGCATTCCGGCGAAGGGGGAGCGCGTCCGCGTCGCCACCATCGACCGCCCGCGCTTCACGCAATGGGGCGAGGCCGAAACCGAGGTCAGGGATGGTTTCATCGTGCCGCCGGCCGGCAGCGCCATGATTTCAGTCGTCCACCGCCACGGCAAGGCTGACGGTATACCGCGCATCGGCTTCCTCACTGGTTGGGGTGAATGGCGCGGCGCCTTCTGTACCACCGTTTCGCATGACAGCCACAACCTTACCGTCTTCGGCGGCAATGCGGGCGACATGGCGCTCGCCGCCAACGCCGTCATATCAGCCGGCGGCGGCATGGCGGTGGCCAAAGACGGTAAGATCGAGGCGATGCTTCCGCTGCCGCTCTCCGGCCTGGTGACCGATGCATCGCTGAAGGATACGGCCCTGGCCTTCGCCGGCATCCGCAAGGAGATGGAAAAGATCGTCACGTGGAAGCCGCCCTATCTGGTCTTCAAGGCCTGCTTCGGCGCAACACTCGCCTGCAATCTCGGCCCGCATCAGACCGATCGGGGAATTGCCGATGTGGTAACGGGCAAGGTGCTGGAAAACCCGGTACTGAAGGTTTTGTAAAGGCCAGGCACGCGCAAGCTCCCAGTATGCGTTTGTTCGATGAGGTCGAGCGCAGCCAACCCGTCGGGTCCTCCTGTCCTCATTTTTCGGCCTCTAATTCGGATCATTTGTTGCAATTCATTCTTAATTGCACAATAGTCGGAGTAAGAGTCGTCAAGCATTTTTGCAAATCGTTCTGAATCGCAACTTGTTCGACTCTCCGCGGCTATTGCAATTCGGTCGCAATAGCAGCAAGAGGAGAAATATATGCTCTATAGGGAAAGACGGTCGGTTTTGGCCGGAGTTATTGGGGTGGCATTCGCGGCCGTGCTGGCTGCTTTTCCCGCCGTCGCCCAACAGGCAAGCAATTCGAAGTTCAAGGTGGTGACGACCTTCACGGTGATTGCCGACATGGCAAAAAACGTGGCCGGTGATGCTGCGGTCGTGGAATCGATCACCAAGCCGGGCGCGGAGATCCACAACTATGCGCCGACACCGGGTGACATCCAGCGAGCACAAGGCGCACAGCTCATTCTCTGGAACGGGCTCAATCTGGAGCGCTGGTTCGAAAAGTTCTTCCAGAACCTGCACGACGTCCCCGGTGCCGTCGTCTCCGATGGCATCGAACCGCTGGGCATCTCGGAGGGCCCCTACGAAGGCAAGCCCAATCCCCACGCCTGGATGTCGCCGAAGAACGCCCTGATTTACGTCGACAATATCCGTGATGCTTTCGCAAAGTATGATCCGGCGAATGCGGAGACCTACAAGGCTAACGCCGAGGCCTACAAGCAGAAGATCGAAGCGACGATCACTCCGATCCGCGCCACCCTCGAAAAAATTCCCGAGGACAAGCGCTGGCTGGTTTCAAGCGAGGGCGCCTTTTCCTACCTCGCACGCGATTTCGGGCTGAAGGAACTCTATCTCTGGCCAATCAACGCCGACCAGCAGGGCACGCCCCAGCAGGTCCGCAAGGTGATCGATGCGGTGAAGGAAAACCAGATTCCAACCGTCTTCAGCGAAAGCACCGTTTCCGATAAACCGGCCCGGCAGGTGGCGCGCGAAACCGGCGCGCATTATGGCGGTGTCCTCTATGTCGACTCGCTGAGCGAAGCCGACGGCCCGGTGCCAACCTATATCGATCTTCTGCGCGTGACCTCCGATACCGTCGCGAAGGGTCTTGCCGATGGGTTGTCGCAATGACCGTGCTGCTTGGTAATCATGTCCGTCCCGCATCCTCGGATGCGGGATCGGGGATCACGGTAAAGGATGCGACCGTCACTTACCGCAACGGACATACGGCCCTGAGGGACGCGAGTTTCCAGATCCCCACGGGCACGATCGCCGCGCTGGTCGGTGTCAACGGTTCCGGCAAGTCGACACTCTTCAAGTCGATCATGGGTTTCGTGCGTCTCGCCAGGGGCCACATTCGCGTGCTTGGCATGCCGGTCGAAGAGGCGCTGCGCAAGAACCTTGTCGCTTATGTGCCGCAATCGGAAGAAGTCGACTGGAATTTCCCGGTGCTGGTCGAGGATGTCGTAATGATGGGCCGCTACGGCCACATGGGCATGATGCGCATCCCGAAGGCCGCGGACCACGAGGCAGTGGCGGCCGCGCTCGCCCGCGTCGCCATGAGCGAGTTCCGCAAGCGCCAGATCGGCGAGCTTTCCGGCGGTCAGAGGAAGCGGGTCTTTTTGGCGCGAGCACTGGCGCAGGACGGCCGGGTCATTCTGCTCGATGAACCCTTTACCGGCGTCGACGTAAAGACCGAGGACCAGATCATCAAGCTCCTGCACGAACTGCGGGATGAAGGCCGCGTCATGCTGGTCTCCACCCACAATCTCGGCTCCGTGCCGGAATTCTGCGACCGGACCATCCTGATCAAGGGCACGGTGCTCGCCTACGGCCCGACCGTCGAGACTTTTACGCAGGAAAATCTGGAAAAGACCTTTGGTGGCGTGCTGCGTCATTTCGTGTTGAGCGGAGCGCAGAACGGCAGGGCAACGTCGATCGGCGTCATAACCGATGATGAGCGCCCCTTGATTCTGCAGGGTGGCAAAGCGACTGCCCGGGGCCCCGATAGTGGCAATGGGGGGCGGGAATGATAGCCGACCTCCTGCAGCCCTTCACCTATGAATACATGGTCAATGCCATGTGGGTGTCCGCCCTTGTCGGCGGCGTCTGCGCTTTCCTCTCCTGTTATCTGATGCTGAAAGGCTGGTCGCTGATCGGCGACGCACTCTCGCACGCGATCGTTCCCGGCGTTGCCGGCGCCTATATGCTCGGACTTCCCTTTTCGATCGGAGCCTTCTTTTCCGGAGGGCTCGCTGCCGCAGCGATGCTTTTCCTCAACCAGCGCACCAAGCTGAAGGAAGATGCCATCATCGGCCTGATCTTCTCCTCTTTCTTCGGGCTGGGCCTGTTCATGGTTTCGCTCCAGCCGATGGCGGTCAACATCCAGACGATCGTGCTCGGCAACATTCTCGCCATCACGCCCGAGGATACGCTGCAACTCGCCATCATCGGCTTCGTGTCACTCGCTGTCCTGCTCGTCAAATGGAAGGACCTGATGGTCACTTTCTTCGACGAGAGCCATGCCCGATCGATCGGTCTCAATCCGACCGCTCTCAAGGTCATTTTCTTCACGCTGCTGTCCGCCTCCACCGTCGCGGCGCTGCAGACAGTCGGTGCATTCCTCGTCATCTGCATGGTGGTGACGCCTGGCGCGACCGCCTATCTGCTGACTGACCGCTTCCCGCGGCTGCTTGTGATCGCCGTCATCATCGGATCGATGACCAGTTTCGTGGGCGCTTATGCGAGTTACTTCCTCGATGGCGCGACAGGCGGCATCATCGTGGTGCTACAGACGGCAATCTTCCTGATCGCGTTCTTCTTCGCACCCAAACACGGCATGCTGGCAGCGCGCAGACGCGCCGCACGGGCACTGGAGGCAGCGCCATGAACATGGTCGACACGCTTCTTTCGCCTTTCCAGTTCGGCTTCATGGTGAATGCGCTGGTGATCTCGGTGCTGGTCGCAATCCCGATGGCGCTGTTGTCCTGCTTCCTGGTTCTGAAAGGCTGGTCTCTGATGGGAGACGCCATCAGCCACGCCGTCTTCCCCGGCGTGGTTATCGCCTATATCATCGGCATACCCTTCGCGGTCGGCGCCTTCGTGGCCGGCATGTTTTGTGCTATCGCCACCGGTTTTCTGAAAGATAACAGCCGTATCAAACAGGATACGGTGATGGGCATCGTTTTCTCCGGAATGTTCGGGCTCGGCCTGGTTCTTTATGTCAAGATCCAGTCCGACGTGCATCTCGACCACATCCTGTTCGGCGATATGCTCGGTGTCTCCTGGCGCGACATCGGGCAATCGGCCGTCATCGCCGCGATCACGGCTGTCATTCTTGGTGTGAAGTGGAAGGACTTCCTGCTGCACGCCTTCGACCCCGCCCAGGCGAGGGCGGTGGGCCTCAGGATCAACCTGCTGCATTACGGCCTTCTCGCCCTCATCTCGCTGACGATCGTCGGCGCCTTGCAGGCGGTCGGCATCATCCTTTCGATCGCCATGCTGATTGCGCCGGGAGCCATCGCCTTTCTGCTCACCCGCAAGTTCAGCACGATGCTGCTCCTCTCCGTCGTCATTGCCGTGATCGGCTCTTTCGTCGGCGTCTACCTTTCCTTCTTCATCGACAGCGCGCCGGCGCCGACCATCGTGCTTGTGCTGGCGATCGGCTTCGTGCTCGCCTTCATTCATGCCACGCGCGGGACGGCCCGGGTTGAGGAATCGCCGATCGACTGATGGACATTGACGAAGTCGCTGCAGCAGATAATCAAACCTTCAATTCTCGCTCGACCAATGCCACCCAATAGGCCGCCCCATATCCCAGCGCTTCATCGTTGAAATCATAGGCCGTGTTGTGATGCAGCGCCCCATCCAGCGCCGGACCGTTGCCGAGCCAGACATAGCAGCCCGGCGCGTTCTGGGCGAAGAAGGCGAAATCGTCGCCTGCCGTCGACGGCGGAAAACTTGTCTGCACCTTCCCGCCGAAGACCGAGCCGGCGGCCGTGAGCGCCCGTGCGGTCGCATCCGCATCGTTGATGACAGGCGGAATCCGCCGCTCGAATACATAGTCCACAGCAATGCCGTACATGGCGGCAGTGCCATGCGCCAATCGTCCGATCTCGGTCTCCAACTGGTCGCGCACATCGGGTGAATAGGCCCGCGCAGTCCCACCGATCTCGACGATATCAGGAATGACGTTCAGCGCCTTCGAGTCGCCCGCCTGCAGGAAACAGGCGCTGACGACGGCCGGTTGCAGCGGATCGACCACCCGCCCGACGATCGTCTGCAGTGATGATAGGAAGGTCCCGGCCGCCGTGATCGGATCGCGGCCGAGATGCGGCTTGGCGCCGTGCGTGCCGGTCCCACGGAAGGTGATGCGCCAGCTATCGGAGGAGGCAAGCTGCGGCCCCTCGACCACGGCGATCTCATCGACCGCAAGCCCAGGCATGTTATGCAGCCCATAGACGGCATGGCAGGGGAAAAGCTTGAACAGCCCCTCCTCGACCATGCGCTTTGCTCCGCCTCGCCCTTCCTCGGCCGGCTGGAAGATGAAATGTACCGTGCCGGAAAAATCCCGCATTGCCGCGAGATGCCGCGCGGCGCCAAGCAGCATCGCCGTATGACCGTCATGGCCGCAGGCATGCATTTTTCCGGGCACGGTCGATTTATAGGGCCGCTTCGCCATTTCAGGCATGGCGAGCGCATCCATGTCGGCGCGCAGCCCGATCCTGCGTGTGCCGTTGCCGAGTTGCAGCGTGCCGACCACGCCGGTGCCACCGAGGCCGCGATGCACCGTGATGCCGGCTTCCTCGAGAAGCCTCGCGACGATGCCGGCGGTACGCTCCTCCTCGAAACCGAGTTCGGGATGGGCGTGCAGGTCGCGGCGCAGGGAGGTCAGAAACGGCAGATCGTCTTTGATCCGGGCGGGAATGCTCATGAGCCTGGATATCCTGTCATGCGAAACGGGCGCCCAACCGGCGCCCGCGTCAGATCATTCCTTGTTCACCAAACGGCCCACAAGTTCAACCCCCAGAACAGGATGATTTAGGCCGGCCTAAATCTGAATCCTGTTCTCAATTAATGAGTTAGAGCATGATGTCGTCCTTAGGCCTCCTCGACGAACACCTCCTCACGCTTCTTCTTGACGCTCGGCAGGAAGACGACAATGAGGACGGCGACCGCAATGGCCAGAAGAATGGCACTGATCGGCCGCGTAACGAAGGTGGTCGGATCGCCGCGCGACAGGATCATGGCGCGCCGGAGGTTTTCTTCGAGCAATGGCCCGAGCACGAAGCCGAGCAGAAGTGGCGCCGGCTCACAGCGAAGTTTCGCCAGCACATAGCCGATGAGCCCGAAGAAGGCGACGGCGTAGAGATCATAGACGTTGGCGTTGACGCTGTAGACCCCGATCGAGCAGAAGGCCATGATGATGGGGAAGAGCACGTAGTAAGGCACGGTCAAGAGCTTCACCCAGAGCCCGATCAGCGGCAGGTTAAGGATGACCAGCATCAGGTTGCCGATCCACATCGAGGCGATGATGCCCCAGAACAGCGCCGGCTGCTCGGTGGCGACGTTCGGACCGGGTACGATGCCCTGGATGATCATCGCCCCGACCATCAGCGCCATGACGGGATTGGCCGGAATGCCGAGCGTCAAGAGCGGAATGAACGAGGTTTGCGCGCCGGCATTGTTCGCCGATTCCGGTCCCGCAACGCCGGCAATCGCACCCTTGCCGAATTCCTCCGGCGTTTTCGACATCCGCTTTTCCACCGTGTAGGAGGCGAAGGCCGCGAGAATGGCGCCACCACCCGGCAGGATGCCCAGCGCCGAACCGATTGCCGTACCGCGAATGACCGGCGCAATCATTTCCTTGAATTCCTGGCGGGACGGCAAAAGGCCGGTGACCTTAGCCATCAGCACCGTGCGTGTCGACTCGCCCTCGAGGTTGCGCAGGATTTCCGCCACGCCGAAGACGCCGACGGCAAGCGCCACGAAGTTCAGCCCGTCCGCATATTCACGGATGCCGAGCGTGAAGCGTGGCGTGCCGGTGTAGATGTCGGTGCCGACGAGGCCGAGCAGCAGCCCGAGCGCCACCATGGCCAGCGCCTTGACGACCGAGCCATGCGCGAGCGCGATCGAGGAGACGAGGCCGACGATCATCAGCGAGAAATATTCCGCCGAGCCGAATTGCAGCGCGATTGCGGTCAGCGGCGGTGCGAAAATCGCTACGAGGAAGGTCGAGACCGTGCCGGCAAAGAACGAGCCCAGTGCCGCGATCGCAAGCGCTGCGCCGGCCCGGCCCTTGCGGGCCATCTGGTAGCCGTCGATCGCGGTGACGGCCGAGGAGGATTCGCCCGGCATGTTGATCAGGATCGCCGTCGTCGAGCCGCCGTACTGCGCGCCGTAATAGATGCCGGCGAGCATGATCAGCGAGGAAACCGGTTCGAGCTGGAAGGTGATCGGCAAGAGCATGGCGATCGTCGCCGTGGCGCCGATCCCGGGCAGCACGCCGATCAGCGTGCCGAGCAGCACGCCGAGCAGGCAGAAGAGCAGGTTTTCCGGAGTGCCGGCTGTTGCAAAGCCGAGCGCGAGATTGCTGAAAAGATCCATCATCGTCTCCTAGAACCGGACCCAGGGGCCGAAGCGCTCGAACGGCAGACCGAGCCCGTAGCTGAAGACCGCAACCGAAAAGATCGTCAGCAGCAACGACAGGATGATCGCGAAGAACACGTTCATCTTTTGCGATGCGAAGCAGGCGATCAAGGCGGTGAGGAACAGTGACGGTGCAAATCCGAGACCGCGCATCGTCAGCCCGAAGAATACCGGTGCCGGCAGGATGAAGAGCATGCCGCGCCAGGCAAACGGGTCGATCGGCTCGCCCTCGACCCGCAGCGCCTGAATGAAGATGATCGCGCCGAGAAGCACGAGCACGGCGGCAAGCACCAGCGGGAAATAACCAGGCCCCATTCGCACCGTCGTGCCGAGGTCGAGCCCCAGCGACTGGATGGCGAAGAAAGCGCCGGTCGCGACGAAAAGCGCGCCGCAAATCGCATTGGTGGTATCGAAACTGATGGATTTCATGGTGTCTCCTGGGGAGATGGTTCGTGACGTACTGCTGCTGCGATTGCCCTCGTCCGCCTGCCGGCACCTTCTCCTCGCATGCGGGGAGAAGGGAAAATGCTGCAAGCCCTTCGCCCCTTGCCGCCGCTATAGTGACGCAAGTCCCCTCTCCCCGTTCACGGGGAGAGGGTTAGGGTGAGGGGCTCTCTCGGCATGCCTGGAGGAGGATAATCCTCAGTCGGCATATTCGCCAGCGGCCTCGATCACCGTTTTCCAGCGGGCAATCTCGCTTTCGAGCTTGGCCTTCAGCGCAGCCGGCGTCGCATCAGCGTCGGAGGATGGCGCCGTGCCGAGCTCGGCGAAGCGGGCGCCGACATTCGGATCCTTCAGCGCCACCTGCAGCGACTTCGACAGGCGTTCGTTGATCTCAGCCGGCGTGCCCTTCGGCGTATAGATGCCGTGCCAGATGCCGACTTCAAAACCGGGCAGACCGGCTTCGACGGCCGTCGGAATGTCCTTCATCACGTCGAGGCGCTTGGGCGAGGTCACGGCATAGGCCTTGATCGTGCCGCCCTGGATCTGCTTCGTCGTGTTGGTCGTCTGGTCGCACATGACGTCGACCTGACCGCCGAGCAGATCGGTCATGGCAGGTCCGGTCCCCTTGTAGGGAACGGTCGTCAGCGGCGTCTGGATGGCGCTCATGAACATCATGCCGCAGAGATGCGAAGCCGCACCGATGCCGGCATTGGCGACCGTCACCTTGTCCTTGTTGGCCTTGATATAATCGATCAGCCCCTTGAGGTCGGCCGGCTCCATGTCCTTGCGGGCGACGATCGTCATCGGCACCTCGGTGACGAGGCCGACATAGTCGAAGGCGCCAAGCGTGTCATAGGCGAGCTTGCGGTAGAGCGTGGCGCTGGTCGCCATGCCGATATGGTGCAACAGGATGGTGTAACCGTCGGGATCGGCATTCGCCACGCGGCCAGCGCCGAGCGTGCCGCCGGCGCCGCCGACATTTTCGACGACGATCTGCTGGCCGAGATCCTTCGACATGGATTCGGCGACCAGGCGCGCGACGGTATCGGTCGGGCCGCCGGCCGCAAAGGGCACGACCATGGTGATGGTGCGCTCGGGATAGGTCTGCGCCGAAGCGGCGCCGGCGAGAAGAGAGACCGCGGCAGCCGCGGTCAGGCCGAGCATGGCCTTCAGAATTTTCATCGTTTCCTCCCTGATGAAATAAGCAAGCCCGCCGACACATCCTCCGCGCCGGTTCGGATCACCTATTTGCCGCCTGGAAAAATCGACCCGCAATCATTGCGATCGCTTTCGAAAGACGATTTTACGACAGTGCGATGCAGCATGGGTCGATTTGGAAACAAACGGCTCTGGCGGTGGGTGGAAATCCACCCATCGCCCCGCGAGATTGCAGCGCCACCCAGCTCCGGGCTAGCTTTCGGTGGTCAGCATGCGCTTGTCGAGACCGTATTTCTGCATCTTTTCGTAGAGGGTCTTCCGGGAAATGCCGAGCGACTCATAGACCGGCCTGAGGCTGCCGCCATGCGCCACTAGCGCGCTGGCAATGACCCCGCGTTCGAATTCGGCGACGCGCTCCGCAAGCCCGGTCGCCTCCTCGGCCTGCCGCCCGCCATTGTCGAGACCGAGGACCAGACGGTCGGCGGCATTCCTCAGCTCACGCACATTGCCGGGCCAGTCGCGCTGAGCAATGTCGGAAATCACGTCTGGCGGCACGGCCATCTCGTCGCGGCCGTAGCGGGCCGCCGCCTCCCGCACCAGCTGCAGGAAAAGCAACGGAACATCCGCCCGCCGCTGCGACAGCGACGGCACGTGCAACGTCGCGACATTCAGCCGATAGAAGAGGTCGGCGCGGAAGCGCCCCGCCGCCACCTCCGCCTCCAGATCGACCTTGCTTGTCGCGATGAAGCGCACGTCGAGCGCCACCACCTCGTTCGAACCGAGCCTGGAGATCACCCGCTCCTGCAGCACCCGCAGGAACTTCGCCTGCAGGTCGAAGGGCATGGAGCCGATCTCGTCGAGCAGGATCGTGCCGCCGCGCCCATGTTCGAATTTTCCGTAACGCGGCCTCACCGCGCCCGGAAAGGCCCCCACCTCATGGCCGAAAAGCTCGCTCTCGATCAGGTTCGCCGGCAATGCGGCACAATTGATCGCGATGAACGGCCGGCTCGCCCGGGCGCTGATGTCGTGGAGCGCCCGCGCCACCACCTCCTTGCCGGCCCCGGTCTCGCCGACGATCAGCGTATCGGCATCGCTCGCCCCGATCGCCCGGATGCGGTAGCGCAGATCCACCATCACCTGCGTGCGCCCCGGCAGCCGCGCCTCGATATCGTCGCGCTTGCCGGCAACCGCTTTCAGCAGTCGGTTTTCGAGCACCAGGCCGCGCCGCTCCATCGCCCGGCGGATGACGCCGGCAAGCATCTCCGGCGTGAACGGCTTCTCGATGAAATCATAGGCACCTTCGCGCATCGCCTTCACCGCAAGCTGAACGTCGCCGTGGCCGGTGACGAGAATGACCGGCACCTCCGGGTCGAGTTCGCGGATCTTCTGCATCAGCGTCATGCCGTCCATGCCGGGCATGCGGATATCGCTGACGACGACGCCGGGAAAGCTGTAGCCGATCAGCTCCAGCACGTGGTCGCCGTTCGAATAGGTCTCGACACTGAAGCCGGAGAGCTCCAGCGCCTGCGCCGTCGAGCGGCGCAGTTCCTCCTCGTCGTCAACCAGCAGGATCTTCGCATCGTTCATTCCGCTGCCTCCGGCATCAGCCCTGCCGCCGATTGCAGCTCGATGCGGAACACCGCGCCCCCTTCGGGATGATTGGCAGCAGTAAGGCTGCCGCCGAAATCCTTGATGATGTTATAGGAGATCGAAAGCCCGAGGCCGAGCCCCTTGCCGACGCCCTTCGTCGTGAAGAAGGGATCGAAGATACGCTCGGCGATCGCCGCCGGCACGCCCGGTCCGTGGTCCCGCACAGTCAGCACCACCTTACCGGCCTCCTCGAAGGCCGAAACCTCGATGCGCCGATCATCCAGCCCTTCCACCGCATCGGCCGCATTCGAGATCACGTTCACCAGCACCTGCTGCAGACGCACCGAACCGGCGCGCACCACCGGCGGATGCGGCCCGAGAGCGAGCAGCAGTTCGGCATCCGCCGCCTTCAGCCGCCAGGCGATGATCTCGAGCGTATCGCGCATCGCCTCGTCGAGGGAAACGGGACCGAGCTTCTCGTTCGGCTTGCGGGCGAAGTTGCGCAGGTGCCGGCTGATCGCAGCCATACGGTCGATCAGCCCGCCGATACGCCGGATGTTGTCCCGCGCCTCCTCCGTCCGCCCACGGTCGATGAGAACGGAGGCGCTGTCCGTATAGGTCTTGGCGGCGGCGAGCGGCTGGTTGAACTCGTGCGAAAGGGCAGCCGACATCTGCCCGAGCCCGGCAAGCTTGCCCGCCTGGATCAGATCGGCCTGTGTCTGTCGGAGCTGCTGCTCGGTCAGCCGCCGTTCGGCGATCTCTTCTTCGATGCGGCTGTTGACGCGGGCAAGATCGGCTGTGCGCTCTTCGACGCGCCGCTCCAGCTCGTTGCGGGCTTCGGCTTGCATCTGCATGCGCTCGGCAAGCCGCGCCCGCCGCTGGCGCAGAACCGCCACCGCGAGCCCGGCGATGCAGAGGAAGAGAAAGACTGCCGCAAGCGCCGTGCGTGCCTGGGCACGGATGGAACTCGTCTCCATCAGCACGTTCACCGTCCAGTCCTCGGCCGGCATGTAATGCGAGAGCACCAGATATTCGCTCGAACCGCGCTCGCCGGCCAGCGTCATCAGCTCATGCTGCTCGAAGTGGTGACGCGTCACCGGCAGCGCCGCCAGCCTGGCATTGGCATAACGCCGCGACGCCTCGGTGCGGGCGACGCGGTCGGCCGTCAGCGGCAGGATCGCACCATAGAGCCATTCCGGGCTGCCGGACATGAAGATGATGCCCTCCGGATCGGAGACGAAGATCTTATATTCGCCGCCGCCCCAGGAGGATTCGATCATGTCGATGTCGACCTTGAAGACGATGACGCCACGAATATCCGCGCCGGTCCGGATCGGTGCGGCAAAATAGTAGCCGCGCTTCAGCGAGGTGGTGCCGAGCGCGTAAAACCGTGCCTGCCGGCCTTCGATCGCATCCTGGAAATAGGGCCTGTAGCTGAAATTCTGTCCGACGAAGCTTGCAGGCCCATCGTAATTGCTGGCCGCGATCGTCTCTCCATCGGGCTTCACCACATAAATATCGGAGGACTTCAGCAGCCCGTTGATCTCCTTGAGATAGAGATTTGCCGCATCGCGCAGCGCCGTATCTTCAGGCGCGCTCACCAGTTCCTTGATGTCGTCGTGATCGGCGATCAGCGCCGGCAGCGCCTCGTAGCGGTTGAGATGACCGCTGAGTGCCGAAACGGCAAGGCGCAGCGCCGTTCCCGCCTGCGCCGAGGCTTCCTCCATGTAGGCGCGCGTCGCAATCGCGCTCCCATAGGTGAAGAAGGCGAAGATGATCAGCGGCACTACCAGCAACGCCGCTATCGCACGATATCTCGAAGACAGAACCGGCTCCTCCCCTTTTCTGCCTCCACTCCCCAGCGAGGCATACCCAACGCACCGAGTTTAGAGGGGTGGGTAGGGATTTCCAAGGGGCCGCCGAAACTTGACACCCGGCAGGCGCAGATGTCCTATTGCTGCACCGCAAGGAGGCCCCGCCCATGAGCGACGACCAGACGCCCGCCGACAGCAAACTCACCACATCCAAGCGCCGCTGGGCAGCAGAGGGCAAGTTCCTGACCGGCCGTATCAGCCGTCCCGAAGCCGAGCGCCTGCCGCCCGGCCAGCACCTTGTCAAGAACTGGCCGGTACTCGACCTCGGCCAGCAACCTGTCATCTCGACCGAGACCTGGCGGCTCGAGGTGCGCGGCCTCGTCGAAACGACGCTCACCCTCACCTGGGCCGACTTCCAGGCGATCGAACAGAGGACCAGCGTCAGCGATATCCACTGCGTCACCACCTGGTCGCGCTACGACAACAAATGGAAGGGCGTTTCGACGCGCGATCTGCTCGACCTCGCCATGCCAAAGCCGGATGCGGCTTACGTTATGCTGACGAGTTACGACGGCTATACCACCAATCTGCCCCTCGCCGATTTCGCCGCCGAGGATGCGATCCTCGCCACCGTCCGGGAAGGCCTGCCGCTGACACCGGAGCACGGCGGCCCGATGCGCCTCGTCGTACCGCATCTCTATTTCTGGAAAAGCGCCAAATGGCTGCGCCGCATCGAGCTGATGCCTGCCGACCAGGCCGGCTTCTGGGAAAAGAACGGCTACCACATGTATGGCGATCCGTGGCGCGAGCAGCGCTATTCCGACGATTGAGCTTTCGGCCGCGAGAAACGGCGAAGCGCAAACACGCTAAGGCCGAACAAAGAGGCAAGCCCCGTCAGCGATGCCATGCTGGCGGCATGGAATGGGATCCCACTCCAGCGCGGCTTGACGATATCGGCCGTGTTGAAGGCTTCGCCGCTGAACCGGCAGCTGATCAGCGCAAGACCGCGCCGCACCATGTCGGCGTCGACCGCGGAAATGATTTCACCCGCCGCCGCAGCCTCCCGCGGCATCTCGCGCATCGAAAGCAAGACCGCCTTGGTCGCGGCGAGATAGGCATGGGCGCATTCGTTGAACGGACTTTCCTCATCCGTCACGCTGCCCGGCACCCGGCCCCACAGACAGTAGGAATACTGGATCTCGGCATAGTTCAGCACGCGCCGGAAAGGCTCGTTCGTCTCAACGGCGCGGGATGCAAGATCGATGATCCGACCGCGATAGTCAGATATGACAGCCATCTCGCCATGGGAGATTTGCGGGATATTCAGCCCGGCATGGCTGCCGCCGTCGCTGCGGCTATGGGCAAAAGCGCTTCCAGCGACCACACAAAAAAACGCGGCGGCAGAAAACGCTGTCAGCAGCAGTGGTCTGGCTCTGTCGTTTTTCATAATCGCCCGAAAAGTTCAGGGCGCCGACAAAGCGGCGCCCTTCGATGCGTTCAGTGAAATGCCGTTGCCGGCCGGCCCTTAACGGCAAGCCGCTTTTCCGCCAGCGCCCCGAAGGCGAGGCCGAGCGTTGCCCAGAGGATCGCATGCATGCCGAGCGAGGTCGTGCGGAAGCCCCAGAGCACCATCGCCGAAAAGTGCTCCGGCACCTCGTTGATCGGCGGCAGCAGGTAGAGCACGAGGCCGATGAAGACGAGGTAGGCGATGCCGGCGATGGTCGCGCTGTTCCAGACACCGAAGCGCTCGGAGAGACGACGTGACAGCGCCACCGCGGCAATGAGTGCGGCAAGCGAGACGACGATCATCAGGAAGAACAGTTCGGTCCTGGCGCCGATCGTGTCGGGATTGCCGACCGCCGGCGGAGTGGCGGGATATCTGATGCTGGGAACAAGCACGACCGCCACGAAGGCGGCAATGGCGATGACGGCCGAGGTGCCGCGCGGCGAAAGGCGGCTGAAGCGACCATGCACGAAGGCGAAGGCGAGCGCGAAGAGCCCGCCGACGGCGACGCTGTAGGCCATGACGCCGGTGAAAAGGCCGAGACCGGCCTGCGTGACGCGGCTGACGATTTCAGGTTCGGCAGCTTCGCCGGCCGCCTGGGCGCTTGCCTCCTCGAAGGCGATCGCCGCATCGACCAGCGGTTCGCCGAACGTATGAGCAAAAGCGAAAACGAGGATACCAGCAATCAGGCCCGCGAGCATGCCGCGAAGCAGAAGGTTTCCAACCATGTCAGGAACTCCGATCGCGACGCGCTTTAGTGGCAGGGAAAGCCGAGGAGATGGCGGCCGTCATGCACGAATTCATGCACATACATGCCGTTGAACAGCGCTATTGCGCCTTCTTCTGTACCGACGAAATAGAGGACGATGAACATCAGCAGGCCGCCGAAGATCGCCCAGGGCAGGATCTCGCCTACAGGGATCGGCGCCGGTACAGCAACGGGCGCGAAAGTGGTGTCAGACATGTATTCCTCCGGGAATGACGCGTTCAGTCGAAAGAGTGCTTGTGCAGTAGGGTCTGACTTCCAGCGCGAAGAGCTTTCGACACGCTGGTCACAGTGGCGCGACCGCGCCGGACTTACACCGGCTTCCAAACCCGCAACAGCACGGTTATATCTGCACGCCGAAGAGACTGTCAACGAAACTTCACAAGCCGGCGAAGGACGCTGTCGCCGCATTCCGGGAGACGAGAACGACCGTGAACACGCGCCTCACCTGGATCTGCCATGGCGCGACGGCAGCAAGCCGCAAGGCCCTGTTCCCGCTCGACGAACCGCTGGAGGACAAGGCAGTGGAGGAAGCCGGCAGGATGATCGCCCCCCGCGCCGACCGTATTGCCACGAGCCCCGCCTTGCGCGCCCGTCAGACTGCTGACGCGCTCGGCCTCGAAGCCCAAATAGATCAGGCGCTTTGCGACTGCGACCATGGCCGCTGGGCCGGCAGGTCGATCGCGGCGATCGGAACCGAAGAGCCGGAGAATCTCATGGGCTGGATGAGCGATCCGGAAGCAGCCCCGCATGGCGGCGAGAGCCTTCTTGATCTGCGCACGCGCATCGCCGGCTGGATGGATGGCCAGACCGTCCTCGGCGGCCACGTCATTGCAATCAGCCATGCGGCCGTCATCCGGGCAGCGATCGTGCATGTGCTGCAGGCGCCGCTCTCCTCCTTCTGGCTGAGCGACGTCGAGCCGCTTTCCGTCATCCGCATGACCAGCAACGGACAGCGCTGGTCTCTGCGCTTCCAGCATTAGAGACTGCTGATCTTATCCAGCTTTGCACAAGCAAATCGCGTCATCTCTGTTGAACCCGGCTTTGCGGGAACTACTTCCTTGTCCCAAGGAGATGGAAGAATGACATATGATTGGAGTGGCGAGCGCACGCGACGCCTGCGTTTCATGCGTGTCGCCACAGTCACGGTTCTGGTCGGTCTCATCGTCAGCGTTCCGCTGCTGATCGTCACCGCCTGAAGCACGAGAAAGGGCGAGCGATGCACTAGCACGCTCGCCTTCTTTCTTTTCCCGCATCAGCCGGTCTCCCGAAACACGAAGGCGATCGCGCTGACAACGACGCCCTGGTTCCCCACAAGCCCCCGTCGGGACTCTCTGCGGCACAGCAACAGGCTGCCGCCTCCGATAATTCGCCTTCTGGTTTCAACAAACATTTCAGACTTTCGTGATATCTCCGCGAAGGTGGGAGCTGGAGAAGGCAATGCCGGTGTTTTTCCAAAGCAGGGCCGGAAGGCAATGTGTGTCGATCGTCGGATTTGGGGTAGCCCTCTGGCTCCTCGGCACGCTGTTGCAGCTCGACGACAGCCTGGTCTCCTTCATGACGGGTTTCGGCGAGTACGGGGCCGACAAGCTCGTTCTGGGGCTCGGCATCGCCGGCGCCATGAGCTTCATCTATTCGGTGCTGCGTATCGCCGACCTGCGCAAGGAAATGGAACTGCGCGCCGCCGCCCAGGCAAAGGCCGATTGGACGGCAACCCACGACCATCTCACCAAGCTGCCGAACCGCTACGCCTTCGAGCGCAAGATCCTCTCACGGCCGATCAAGGACGACGAGGCCGAGATCGAGGAGTGCGACCGCAACGTCACCATCTTCTCCGTCGACCTCGACGGCTTCAAGAAGGTCAACGATCTTGTCGGCCACAAGGGCGGCGACATCCTGTTGATCGAGGTTGCCAGGCGCATCTGCGCGCTCGGCAATGCCGATTGCGTCTATCGCTTCGGCGGCGACGAATTCATCATCGTCGCCTTTTCCCTGACAGCGCAGCGCGAGGAGCGTTTTGCCAAGCTGCTGATCCAGGCCGTCACCCGGCCCATCCATATCGATGGCTTTGCCGTCGAAGTCGGCGCCAGCGTCGGCTACGACCGCTGGGCCGAGGGAGCCGAGCCGCTGGAAGATGCCGCCCACCGGGCCGACCTCGCCATGTACGAGGCGAAATCACGCGGACCCAACCACTATTTCGTCTTCGAACCTTCAATGCAGGACAAGGTAACGGAACGCGCCGCGCTGGAAACCAGGCTGCGCGCCGCAATCTCCAACAAGGCGATCAAGCCCTTCTATCAGCCGCTGATCGACCTGAAGACCGGCCAGCTCTGCGGCTTCGAGGCCTTAGCACGCTGGATCGGCGACGACGGCGCCAACATCCCGCCGCCGGTCTTCATCGGCATCGCCGAGGAAAACGGCATGATCACCGCATTGTTCGAGGATCTTCTTGCCCAGGCCTGCTCTGACGCCCTCGCTTGGCCGGAGCATGTGATGTTGTCCTTCAACGTCTCGCCGGTGCAGATGGAAGACAGATTGCTGACCTCCCGCATCCTCAAGGTCCTTTCGGCAAGCCGGCTGCCGCCGCAGCGCCTGGAAGTGGAGATCACCGAAAACGCGCTGATCCAGGATCCCGCCGTCGCCGCCCTCATTCTCGACGAGCTGCACGCCGCCGGCATCCAGATCGCCCTCGACGATTTCGGCACGGGCTATTCGAGCCTCGCCCAGCTCGCCCGCTATCGTTTCGACAAGATCAAGATCGACAAAAGCTTCATCGCCACCTATCGCGACGACGAGCGGCAGGAAGAGATCGTCCGCGCCATGCTCGGCCTCGGCAGGAGCCTCAACATCAAAACGACGGCCGAAGGCATCGAGGAGCACGGCCAGCTCGCCTTCCTGCTGCAGCTTGGCTGCGACATCGGCCAGGGCTATCTCTTCGGCAAGGCGATGCCCGCCGCCGAGGCGGGCATCTTCATCGGCGATCGCAATGCCAGTCTGGCCTCCACGGCCTGACAGTACGCCTTAAAAGACTGGCGCATGATCACGAACAGCAAGAAGGCGATCGCAATCGAGGCCGGCAGCGTCAGCACCCAGGCCATCAGCATGTTGCGCACGGTCGTCGGACGATATTGACGGTGATGCGCTTGGTTCCGTCGCCGTCACGAAGGATGACGCGTCACAATCCCAGCCGCACAAGATGACTGGGTGCGCAGTGACAAAATCGCGCCCCGAGCGAATAAATCCTTCCCGCCTGGGACTCCGACGCTAAGTTCGGTCATCTCACACCCGCGCGGAGTCTTAGAGGACATGTCATCGACCGACCTGCTGCTGACCTTCAACACCGGTTCCTCGACCGTTAAGATCGGCATCTTCGCGATAGATGGCGCCGAGGCACGACGCATCGGCAAGGGCGTGATCGATTTCCGCGCCGAACCGCTGTCGCTCGGCCTGACGAAAGGGCTGCAGATAGTCGAGATGCCGTTGAAGGCCGAGGTGACGGAAGACCTGCACGACATCATCGATGAGACTTTTGCGCGTCTCGCCGATCACTTCGACATGACAGCGACGCGTGCTGCCGGCCACCGTGTCGTCCATGGCGGCGACCGCTTCACCAGGGCGATCGGCCTCGACGCCGCCGCAATCGATGCCGTCGATGCGCTGACCCCGCTGGCACCCCTGCACCAGCCGCAGGCGCTGCGTTTCATCCGCGCCCTCCGGCATCTGAAACCGCATCTTGCCCAGACGGCTTCCTTCGACACGGCTTTTCACGCCACGCAGGACGATCTCGTTCGCCGCTTCGCCATTCCCCGGGCGCTGCATGACGAGGGCATCAAGCGCTACGGTTTCCACGGCCTCTCCTATAAATTCATCGCCGGAGAACTTCGCCGCAAGGCGCCGCGTGCGGCAAAGGTGGTTGTCGCCCATCTCGGCAGCGGCGCCAGCCTCTGTGCGCTGGATGACGGCGTCAGCCGCGATTGCAGCATGGGCTTTTCGACGCTCGACGGCATCCCGATGGCGACGCGCCCGGGCTGGCTCGATCCCGGCGTCATCCTGCATCTGGCCGGTCAGAGGAAACAATCCTTCAAGGAGATCGAGGACCTGCTCTATCATCGCTGCGGCCTGCTCGGCGTCTCCGACATCAGCGCCGATACGCGCGACTTGCTGAAGGACGGACGGCCGCAGGCGCGCCAGGCGATCGACCTCTTCACACTACGCATTGCCGGCGAAATCGGCCGCATGGCGGCGACGCTTGGTGGCCTTGACGCCATCGTCTTCACCGCCGGCATCGGCGAAAATCAACCGGAGATCCGCGAAGGCGTGGCCAAGCGGCTGTCCTGGCTTGGCCTTGCAATCGACGAAAAGGCCAATGCTGCCAATGATTTCACGATTAGCACGTTGGAAAGCCGCATCACCGCCCATGTCATCGCCACCGATGAGGAGCAGATCATCGCCGAGGAGGCACTGTCCCTTCTTGGCAGTGGCTGATCCAGATCAACAGCTTGCCGGCATCGGCCGGTAGAATTGACGTTGAAGACGTTTTCGAACGGGAGAAACCCATGGAAAAGCATGTCTCGACCGCCGCCCTTAACGATGCCGAACTCACGCTGATCGACCGCTATTGGCGCGCCGCCAATTATCTCTCCATCGGCCAGATCTATCTGCTGGCCAATCCGCTGCTGCGCGAGCCGCTGAAACCAGAGCACATCAAGCCCCGCCTGCTCGGCCATTGGGGCACGACACCCGGCCTCAACTTCATCTATGCGCATCTGAACCGTCTCATCCGCGCTCGCGACCTCGATATCATCTACATGTGCGGCCCCGGCCATGGCGGGCCGGGCATGGTCGCCAACACCTATCTCGAAGGCATCTACAGCGAGATCTATCCCGATATCTCCGAGGATGCCGAAGGCATGCGCAAGCTGTTCCGCCAGTTCTCCTTTCCCGGCGGCATCCCGAGCCATGCGGCACCCGAAACGCCCGGCTCCATCCATGAGGGCGGCGAACTCGGTTACGCCCTCGTTCATGCCTATGGCGCCGCTTTCGACAATCCCGATCTCATCGTTGCCTGCGTCGTCGGCGACGGGGAAGCCGAAACCGGGCCACTGGCTGCGAGTTGGCATTCCAACAAGTTTCTGAACCCTGCCCGCGATGGCGCCGTGCTGCCGATCCTGCATCTGAACGGCTACAAGATCGCCAATCCCACCATTCTTGGCCGCGCCAGTCACGAGGATTTGCAGAGCCTCTTTGAAGGCTATGGCTACGAGCCCTTCTTCGTCGAGGGTCACGAGCCGCGCGACATGCACCAGCAGATGGCCGCAACCTTCGACAGAGTCTTCGATCGCATTCGCGATATCCAGGAGGAAGCTCGCATTGGCAAGGCGCCCGATATCTGCCCGCGCTGGCCGATGATCGTGCTGCGCAGCCCGAAGGGCTGGACAGGACCGAAGGAAGTCGACGGCAAGAAGGTCGAAGGCTTCTGGCGCTCCCACCAGGTGCCGGTCTCCAACTGCCGCGAGAATGAAGGGCATCGCAAGATCCTCGAGGACTGGATGCGTGGCTATGATCCGGAGGACCTCTTTGGCAACGACGGCCGGCTGAAGCCCGAGTTGCGGGCGCTAGCCCCCGTCGGCGAGCGCCGCATGGGCGCCAATCCGCACGCCAATGGCGGCTTGCTGCGCAAGGAACTCGATGTTCCCGATATCCGCGACTATGCGGTCGATATCGGCAAGCGCGGTAGCGCCATGGTGCAATCGACGGAGATCCTCGGCCATTACCTGCGCGACACGATGAAGCGCAACGAGAAGGCTACCAATTTCCGTATCTTCGGCCCCGACGAGACGGAATCGAACCGTCTCGGCAGCGTCTTCGAAGTCACCGACCGTGTCTGGATGGAGCGTATCGAACCCTACGACGTCCACTTATCCCGAGATGGACGTGTCATGGAGGTGCTGAGCGAACATCTCTGCCAGGGTTGGCTGGAAGGCTATTTGCTGACTGGCCGCCACGGCCTGTTCTCCTGCTACGAGGCTTTCATCCACATCATCGATTCCATGTTCAACCAGCACGCCAAATGGCTGAAGGTGACGCGGGAACTCGAGTGGAGAAAGCCGATCTCGTCGCTGAATTACCTGCTGACCTCGCATGTCTGGCGTCAGGACCACAACGGCTTCAGCCATCAGGATCCCGGCTTCGTCGACCTCGTCGCCAACAAGAAGGCCGATATCGTCCGCATCTACCTGCCGCCGGATGCCAACACCCTGCTTTGGGTCGGCGACCATTGCCTCCGCACCTATGACCGCATCAATGTCATCGTCGCCGGCAAGCAGCCGGAGCCGCAATGGCTGTCGATCGACGAGGCGGTGAAACATTGCGAGGCCGGCATCGGCATCTGGCACTGGGCGAGCAACGAGGACGATACCATTCTGCCCGATCTCGTCATGGCTTGCGCCGGCGATGTGCCGACCATGGAGACGCTTGCAGCCGTCGATCTTCTGCGAAAGGCCATTCCGGAGCTGAAGATCCGCACCGTCAACGTCGTCGATCTCCTGGCGCTACAATCCAGGGATCAGCATCCGCACGGCCTGACCGACGAGGCATTCGATGCGATCTTCACCGCCGACAAGCCTGTCATTTTCGCCTATCACGGCTATCCCTATCTCATCCACCGCCTGACCTATAAACGCACCAACCACCGCAACATCCACGTCCGCGGCTTCATCGAGGAAGGCACGACGACCACTCCCTTCGACATGACCGTCCTCAACGAACTCGACCGCTTCCACCTCGCCATCGAAGCGATCGAGCGTGTGCCGGGCCTGAAGGAAAAAGCAGGAGAAGCGCTCGCCGCCTTCCGTGGCAAGCTTGCGGAGCATCACGACTATGTCCGGGAATATGGCGAGGACATGCCGGAGGTGCGGAAGTGGACATGGCCGACGGCGTGAAGCGAAAACCAAACGGAATCGCGCGGAACTGGTCGGCGGAGATCATTCGGCGGGAGCAAGTCGTCAAGCAATGTCTAAAGTTGGTGAAAACCATCTGCGCACTGTTCCTGCAAGACCGCATCGCAGGCTATGTGTCTCGGGCAAGCTTCAAGGCCGTCGACCGAGGAAACGACATGAAAAGTTTCGCTGCCACGCTTACCGCCGCCCGGCTGGAAAAGGCGCTCGCCTTCTACATGACGCCCGAAGCCCAGCCGGATGGCTCAGCCGATGCCGTCAAGCCAGCTGGGGAACGCCAGGCATATGAGACCCGCGACGGCGAACGCGCCCGTAACACGGAAGACGGCGTCGAAGCCTGGTAAGGCGATCCCCACCGGGCGTCCTCGCGGATGCCTGTCCGCGAACGCGTAGCACCCGGAATGCAGGAACCCTAGGCACGTTCGAGCCGGACTTTTTCCTTCATGCGCCAGACCCGCGGTGTTTCTCCCGTATATTTAAAAAAGAAGCGCGAGAAATAGGCGGGATCGGCAAAGCCAAGCCGAAACCCTATCTCCTGCACGCTGCCCAGCGTAAAAACCAGCTGGCGTTTCGCCTCTTCGACGAGTTTGCCGGCGATCAATTCATGAGGAGTATTGCCGGTCATCGACCGGACGATACGGGTAAGATGTGTCGGCGAAAGCCCAAGCTCCCTGGCGTAGAAGGACGCGGGCTTGTGTGATCGGAAATGTTGCTGGATGAGCTCGCTCAGCATTTCCATCCGCCGCTCGTTCTCGTTTGCCGGAAGCTCGTGCGCATTCCCCTCATGGCAAATCCTCGCCGTCAGCCGCAGCGCCAAGGCGACATAGGCGGCCAAGGCCTCGTTGCGGCCGCTGCGGCGGTTTTCGAATTCGTCGCCCAGCCGTCTCAACGTCTGCATGACATAGGCAGCCTCGGCATTATCGGGATCGAGCGGCGTCAGATGCGGCGTCGCAAACCAGTCGCCGAGGTGGCTTCGGTCGCCGGGCGGATGGCTGAGATGGGATCTCAACAGGGTGATCACCAAGCCGTCGATATCGCGTGAAAAGCGAAAGCCGTGATTGAGACCAGGCGGCACAGTGATGATTGCCGGCGGACGGATGGAATGGCTATTTTCGCCGAAGATCGCATCGCCCGAACCGCCTTCGATGTACAATATCTGAAAGAAACTCTCGTGACGGTGCGGGCGAATCTCCCATTGATGCAAGCTGCTGCGGGAGCGAATTGTTTCGCAATGCAACCAAAAATCGGGCTTTCGCCCGGTATTCTCACCGTAGAGTTCGTAGGTAGGGATATGTCTGCTCACCGGGCTGCCCCCGCACCAATGTTCGATTAGTGCAATTTTTCGGCCGAAATGTCCATTGCTGCGGCAGGGACGACACGGCAGAATCTGCCAAAGCGCAAAAATGCAGGGAGGAAGCAGTTGCGAACGCAGGTCGCCATCATTGGTTCGGGACCATCCGGCCTGTTGCTCGGCCAGCTTCTGACCGAAGCCGGCATCGGCAATGTCATTCTCGATCGTGTGAACAAGGATTACATCCTCGGCCGGGTTCGTGCCGGCGTTCTGGAGGAAGGCACCGTCGGGCTGCTGGATCAGGCAAAGTCAGGCGCGAGGCTGCACGCCGAAGGCCTGCCGCATGACGGTTTCTCATTGGCCTTCGACGGACGCGACCATCGCATCGACCTCCACGAATTGACCGGCGGCAGGCGTGTTACGGTTTACGGACAGACCGAGGTGACGCGCGATCTCATGGAGCGGCGCGAAGAAAGCGGCTCCCTGTCGATCTACGATGCCGTCGATGTCGTGCCGCATGATTTCGAGGGCAATTCTCCCTTCGTCACCTATCTGAAAGACGGTGTTGCCAAGCGCATCGATAGCGACTTCATCGCCGGCTGCGACGGGTTTCACGGCCCCAGCCGCAAGGCCGTCCCGGAACGGGCGATCAGGAGTTTCGAGAAGGTCTATCCCTTCGGCTGGCTGGGGGTGCTTGCCGATGTGGCGCCCGTCAGCCATGAACTGATCTACGCCAACCATCCGAGGGGCTTTGCGCTCTGTTCGATGCGCTCGGCGACCCGCAGCCGTTACTACATCCAATGCGCGCTCGACGAGAAGATCGAGGACTGGAGCGACGATCGCTTCTGGGACGAGTTGAGACGGCGTCTGCCGGGGCATCACGCCGAGGCTTTGGCGACCGCGCCGTCCTTCGAGAAATCGATCGCGCCGCTGCGCTCCTTCGTCACTGAGCCGATGCGTTTCGGCCGGCTTTTCCTGGTCGGCGACGCCGCCCATATCGTCCCGCCGACTGGCGCCAAGGGACTGAACCTTGCCGCCAGCGACGTTCATTATCTTTTCTCCGGGCTGATCGAACATTACCGCGAGGGATCGGATGGCGGCATCGACGCCTATTCGCAGAAGGCGCTCGCCCGCGTGTGGAAAGCCGTGCGGTTTTCCTGGTGGATGACGACGATGATGCATCGATTTCCGGACACCGGCGATTTCGATCAGAAAATCCAGGAGGCGGAACTCGACTATCTGACGCATTCACGCGCCGCCTCGACGGCGCTTGCAGAAAACTACGTCGGATTGCCGTTCTGATATGAAGATCTGAGACTGAGGCGAGCCATGAAGGCCGCATTTTAAAGTGGAGGAAACTAACATGAAAAAGCTTGTATTCGCCGCCGTTGCGGCGGTGCTGCTCAGCAGCACGGCCTATGCCGACACCATCAAGGTCGGCGTCATCGGCCCGTTCTCCGGTCCGTTCGCGCTGCAAGGCAAGAATTTCAAGGCCGGTATCGACGCCTATATGGCGGTCAACGGCAACACGGTCGGCAGCGATACGGTGGAAATCGTCTATCGCGACGTGCCGCAGGCCGATCCCGCCCAATCCAAGGCGCTGGCGCAGGAACTGATCGTCAAGGAAAAGGTCCAGTATCTTGCCGGCTTCTACTTTACGCCCGATGCCATGGCGGTGACGCCGATCCTGAAGCAGGGCAATGTGCCGATGGTCATCATGAACGCCGCCACCTCGGCGATCGTCACCAAGAGCCCGCTCGTCGTCCGCACCTCGTTTACCACCTGGCAGACCTCGACGCCAATCGCCAAGGTCGCCTTCGACGCCGGCGTCAAGAAGGTAATTTCCGTCGTCAGCGATTACGGCCCCGGCATCGACGCCGAGAATGCCTTCAAGGCCGGCTTCGAAAAGGCCGGCGGCCAGGCGGTCGAGGCAATCCGCATGCCGCTTGCGACCAACGATTTCAGCCCGATCATGCAGCGCATCAAGGACTCCGGCGCTGAGGGCGTGTTCGCCTTCCTGCCGTCAGGTCCGACGACGCTCGGCTTCGTCAAGGCTTACAACGACAATGGCCTGAAGGCTGCCGGCATCAAGTTCTTCGCGCCGGGCGATCTGACCCAGGAATCCGATCTGCCGGCGCTCGGCGATGCCGCACTCGGCATCCAGACGACCTTCCACTACGCCGTGTCGCACGATTCTCCCGAGAACAAGGCTTTTGTCGAGGCGGCAACCAAAGCAATCGGCAACAAGGCCGAACTCTCCTTCCCCTCAGTCAGCGCCTATGACGGCATGTATGTCATCTACAAGATGATCGAGGCGACGGGCGGCAAACAGGATGCTGAGAAGGCCGTCGATGCGGTCAAGGGCCTTGCCTGGACAAGCCCGCGCGGCCCGGTTTCGATCGATCCCGAAAGCCGTCACATCACACAGAACATCTATCTGCGCGAAGTGACGAAAGCCGATGACGGGACCTACATCAACAAGGAGGTCCAGACTTTCGAGAAGCAGGGCGATCCGGGCCTGGCGGCCGTCAAGTAACATCGAGCGTCAAGACAGGCGACGGGCTTGGCCTGCGATCAGGCCGAGCCCGTCGAAGCAAGGTATTTCCATGCAGACAGTCTTCAGCATAGCCGTCGACGCCCTTGCCTATGGCATGGTGCTCTTCGTGATCTCGATCGGCCTTTCGGTGACCATGGGGCTGATGCGTGTCGTCAACCTCGCCCATGGCGCCTTCGCGATGATCGGCGGCTATATCGCCTCCTATGTCGCCCGCGACCTAGGCCTCGGTTATGCCGCGGCGGTCATCGCCGCCGTTGCCATCACCATCATCGTCGCCATTCCGATCGAGCGTTTTCTCTACCGCCGGATCTATGGTGCGCCGGAACTGACCCAGGTGCTGATGACCATCGGCATCACCTTCTGCGTCATCGGCATCGCCAATTATGTCATGGGGCCGACGCTGAAGACCATACCGCTTGCCGGTGCTCTACAGGGGTCAGCCGATCTCGGCTTCCGCACCATTCCCGTTCACCGGCTTTTCGTCATCCTCTGCGGCCTCGCCGTGGCGCTCGCCCTGTGGTTTACGATCGACAGGACGAGCTTCGGCGTCAAGCTGCGTGCCTCCGTCGATGATGCGGCGATGGCGGCGGCACTCGGTGTGCGCACCGAGATCATCTATGCGGTGAGCTTTGCCGTTGCCGTCGGGCTTGCCGCCTTCGGTGGCGTGGTCGGGGCCGAACTCCTGCCCGTCGAACCCTATTACGCGCTGCGCTACATGGTGACCTTCCTGGTCGTCGTCTCCGTCGGCGGCGCGGGCTCCATTCCAGGTGCACTGATCGCCTGCCTGCTGCTGGGCGCGATCGATACGACAGGACGGTATCTGATGCCGGAATTCGGCGAATTCTTCTTCTATCTCGCCGTGATCGCAATCATATGCGTCTTCCCGCGCGGCCTTGCCGGAAGGGCGAAATAAGATGGCGCTTGTCATGAACAACGAAAACGAAGGTCTACAGCATCGTCGCGGGTTTATCGGCCGCGACCTCATCGGACTAGCGGTCATCATAGCCATTGCCGCGATCGGCTATTTCGCCTTCCCCGATAATCTCGCCCTCTTGACCCGGATGATCACCATCGCGCTGCTCGTCCTGTCGCTCGATCTCGTGACTGGTTATTGCGGCGTCGCAACGCTCGGCCATGCAGCACTTTTCGGCTCCGGCGCCTATGCCGCCGGGATCCTGTCGGCGCATTACGGCATCAATGACCCGTTGCTGATGATGCTGGCCGGCATCGTCGGTGGCACGGTTGCCGGGTTGCTCTGCGGCGCCATCATCCTGCGTGCGCATGGACTGCCGCAGCTGGTGCTGTCGATTGCGCTGATCAACCTCTTCCATGAATTCGCCAACAAGGCCTCGTCCTGGACAGGCGGCAGCGACGGACTTTCCGGCATTGCTCCGGACCCGGTCTTCGGCCTCTTCGAATTCGATCTCTACGGTCACACCGCCTTCTTCTTCGGAATGGCGCTGCTGCTGATCGTCTTCGTGCTGCTGCGGTTTCTGGTCCGCTCGCCCTTCGGCATGCTCTGCCGCGCCATCAAGCAGGACCCGCTGCGCATCCGCGCCATGGGCGCCTCGCCGAAGGCAGCTCTCATCAGGATGTACGCAATATCGGGCGCCGTTGCCGGTGTCGGCGGCGCCTTGAATGCGATCTCGACACAGGTCGTCGGCCTCGACAGCCTGTCTTTCACGCAGTCGGCGGAAGCGCTTGTGATGCTCGTCCTCGGCGGCACCGGTTCTCTCTTCGGGGCACTTTCCGGCACTGTCATCTTCATGCTCTTCGAGGACTATGTCTCCGCCGCCAATCCCTTCCATTGGCTGACCATGGTCGGTGCACTGCTGATCGCCGTCGTGCTCTTTGCGCCGAAAGGTCTCTATGGCACGGCCGCAGCCTTCGTTAGCCGCCGCAGGGAGCAGCGCTCATGAGCCCGGTCTTCGAAGTCGCCAATCTCAAGAAAGCCTTCGGCGGCCTTGCCGTCACCAATAATGTCTCGCTCACGATGTCGCCTGGCGATCGCATCGCGCTGATCGGCCCGAACGGCGCCGGCAAGACCACCTTCGTCAACCTTGTGACCGGCAATCTATCGCCCGATTCCGGTGAGGTTCGCCTCGGCGGCGAGGTGGTGACGAAGGTCGATGCGATCGGCAGGGTCAGACGCGGCCTTGTCCGCTCCTTTCAGGTGACACGGCTCTTCCAGGACATGACGCCGGCCGAACATGTGGGACTTGCCGTCCTTCAGCGCGACGGAAAGACCGGGCACATGTTCGGCAATTTCCTGCGTATGCCCGATGTCATGGCGGAGGTCGATGATCTCCTAGGCAAACTCGGGCTGGCTTTCCTGATGCATCGCAAGGTCAGCGAAATCGCCTATGGCCAGCAGCGGCTTCTCGAGATCGCCGTGGCGCTGGCATTGAAGCCGAAAGTCCTGCTGCTCGACGAGCCGGCAGCCGGCGTGCCGCAGAGCGATACCGGCCGCATCGAGCAGGCGCTGGCCGATCTGCCCGCCGATCTCGCCGTGCTGATGATCGAACACGACATGGACCTCGTCTTCCGTTTTGCGAAACGCGTCATCGTGCTTGCATCAGGCGCGATCATCTTCGATGGCCTGCCGGAAGATGTCACCAAGGATGCGCGTGTGCGCGAGGCCTATCTCGGGAGCTATGCCAATGCCAGCCATATCGCTTGAGGTCGAGAACCTGTCGGCCGGATATGGGCCGACGAGAGTGCTCGAAGGCATTTCCTTCTCCGTGCCGGCAGGTGCCCGGCTTGCCGTGCTCGGCCGCAACGGCATGGGCAAGACCACGCTGCTGGCAACGCTTGCCGGGCAGACCAGGCGATACGAGGGCAGCATCCGTCTTGGCGGTTCGGATGTCACGACGGCACCGAGTGCTGCACGAGCGCATAAAGGCCTCGGATATGTGCCGCAGGCACGCTGCGTCTTCCCGACGCTGACGGTTGAAGAAAACCTCTTCGTCGGCTTGAAGGCGCGACCGAAAACGGCGCTGGAGGAAGCCTATGCGATGTTCCCGCGCCTGAAGGAGCGCCGCCGCAATCTCGGCAGCCAGCTTTCCGGCGGCGAGCAGCAGATGCTCTCCACGGCCCGCACCATTCTCGGCCGCCCCTCCGTTCTGCTGCTCGACGAACCGCTGGAGGGCCTGGCGCCCGTTATCTGCGAGGAACTGATGGCGGCCTTTACCGACCTCGCCAAGACGGGAGACATGACCATCCTGCTGGTCGAGCAGCGCATCCAGAGCGCGCTCGATTTCGCCGACCAGGTCGTCATTCTCGAACGCGGCAGACTGGCCTGGACCGGAACGCCGGAAAATCTCACCAGGGATCACGAGGCTGTCGAGAGCCTGCTCGGGGTCGGCGGCCTGCATTGATAGGGTGGTCGGCAGAAGCTCAGGCTCTGCTGATTCCTCCCATTCGCCTTCGAGATTGCTCTCGGCGCGCCGAGCAATTCATGCAGTATATCGTCATGACGACGTCATGATTGACCAGTCATTATTATCATGACTGAAGTTTTCCGCTGGCCGAATTGATGGATCGCCTGAAAAGGCGATAAACACCATGATCGATGAAGCGGCAGCAACCTAAGACCAGGCGTAAATCCCGGTTCACAAACTGGATCGCCGTTTATGCCGCTCCCTTTACTTGAATAGTTGAGCTGTAAATCGACCGGAATATGTGACGTTGACGGGCGGAATTGCTCTGACGCTTCCTCAATTTCGGTTGCCAGATACCCTATAGGGTTGCATAGTCGAACAGAACATCAAACGGGGGGATAGAAATGGCAAACCACAAGCCGGTCGCAGGTGACGTATACCAGCCTATTTTCAACATCGACAACCCGATCGACGGCAACATCCTGGACAATACCAGTTCCACGGATGTCGACGGAGATCAGGTGCGTCTCAACTTCGTCAATGGACAGCGAATTCCGCAACCGGCCGATCCGAACGGGCCTGCCACGACCACCACAGTCGAGGGAAAATACGGCACTCTGACCGTCTATTCCAACGGTAACTACACCTATGAGCTTGATCACACCAACCCGGTGGTAGCAGCGCTCGGCTCGGGAGACCAACTCGTCGACCAGTTCAATTTCAAGATCTCGGATGGCAAAGGCGCCACCGACTTCGGCTTGCTCAACATCGCGGTCGACCTGCCGGAACGCGGCGACGTCTTCGTCAATTTCGAGGATGTCGGCAACCACGACTTCCCGACGGGCTACAAAGGCTTCGATTGGGGCGCTTGGTACGATGGTGACGACGCGACTGTGCGGGAGGAATCGGATGGCAACCACTATCTGGGAGGAGGCGTGTTCTGGACACCCATCCAAGCCGCCGATGGCGGCAACTTTCAGATCGAGCAATTCAGTGTCGCAAACGGCACATCGGACTATGACAACGTTCTGACGATCGAAGGTAAGCTGGACGGCGATACCGTATTCTTGGTCACGGTCAACGTCACCGCCGACAGCATTCATGACCCGCAAGTGATCGATCTCAGCGCCTACGGCGAAATCGACCAACTCGTGCTCGACACCGAACCCGTCATCAACGAAACGAGCGGCCCGGATTATTACGGCGCGCAATACGACAACTTTCATTTCATCGTTTGATTGATAGGGAAAGGGCGCCGCATCACCGAAATCTGTGCACTGAACCGACTGCGCTCTGCGGCGCCTATCTGGGTACCAATTTCTTGCGATAGCTGACGGGCCTGCATCTTGCTAGCATAGGATCGTGCGAGGAGGCACGGTTATGCTGGGATGGAGGAAATGATGCAGCCAGTCGGGATCAGGTTAGCGGCGGTCATGTTCTCGCTCGCCGTATGGGCTATTATTATCGCTGTCGCATCCCACCTTTGGGCGACGAAGATGCCTCTGTTGCTTCTGACGCTCTACAGATAGGCCTGTCCTCGCCGTTGGCGGAAATCCTGCAGATCAAGGCGGACTGTTTTCAGGCCCTCGCTACCACGTTTGCCGCTGCTACCAGTGTGCTACCACGCCCATAAAAAAGGGCTCTTCTCGGAGTCTT
>NZ_VSZV01000182.1:1112-10832 GCF_008919455.1 Rhizobium sp. PEPV16 | reverse complement strand
CTGGCAGCCCGACTGTCGTTGCGGGGGAGCTGAGTTCGTTGGCAATTCCTGTCATTTTCGACGTCCGGATATGAGTACGTTCCCCAAGCGACCCAGGAGATTGGAGTGGGCACTTGGCCTCGTTGATTACCATCGGCAGCTTCTTCATAATCGAACACCAGGTCTTTGGCGGTCCGCTGGATAAAGTCGCGAAAATACGCTAGGAATTTATCCCAGCTTATTAAGAGAAATACCCTAAGAGAAACCGGTGGCGATCAACGCTGCAATCGACCGATCGATTCTTTGCTCATTCCGGGACGACGCCGTGAAACGCCGAAACCTGTCTCTTGCCCTTCTCCTTGCCCTTGCGGCGCCGGCCGCCGCGCAAAGTAGCGCCGTCTGTGAGGACCTGCGCGGCCGCCTTGCCGACCTGCCGCGATCGATCGGCAATGGCAACGGCCCGGAGGCGCGCCAATATGCGAGCGCCATGGCCGAACAGAACCTCGAGCTGCGCAAAGTTCGTAACGAGCTGCGCAGCAATGGCTGCACATCGGGCAGCATGGTCGTGATCGGCGGCGAGAATGCCGATTACTGCGCCGAGCTCACGCAGGCCGAAGCCAGGATGATCGACAATATTCGCTATCTCCAGGACCGCCGCAGCGAACTGGCCGGCCAGAACGGTGCCGCTGACGGCGCGCGCCGCGAACTGATCGCCGCTCTCGACCACAACGGCTGCAACAGCGAGAATTTCTACGCGCCGAGCGATCGCAGCGCCGCCGACCCCGCCCCGAGTGTCGAGGAACAGGCGATGCGCACCGATACCTTCATCCCACTCGGCGGCGGTGAAGAGATCGATCCGCGTTACGGCCTGCCGAGGGCCGAGATGCTCTCGCCGGTCAGCACAATGTGCGTGCGCAGCTGCGACGGCGGCTTCTTCCCGATCAGCTCGAACGCCACGTCGGTCGATTTCGGCCGCGACGCTCAGACCTGCGCCAAGATGTGCCCGGGCATCGAGACCGAACTGTTCTATCGTGACGTGACGAGCACCGAAGCCTCGAACATGATCTCGGTCGCAACCGGCACGCCCTACAGCGCCATGAAGAACGCCTTCGCCTACAAGAACCGCACGCCCGGAGAAAAGTCCTCCTGCGCCTGCAATCTCACCGCCTATTACGAGGAGATGCGCGGCAAGCAGGCGTTGAGCGAACCGCCGCAGCAGGGCTCGATCACCACCATCCGCACCAATCCGCCGGTAAAGGATGCTGCAGCGCAGATCGCACCGCAACCATCGACCGAGCGACCCTACGATCCGACACAGAACAAGGTCCGTCAGGTCGGCCCGCAATTCCTCGCTGGCGACCAGGGTTCGATCGACCTCGCCAATCCGGCAGCGCCCGGCCCTCAGCCGCAACAGCAGCGGTGACCGAGCAGCTCAAACGGCGGTGACGAAGCTATCGCGGCGTTGTGCCGGGGTGCTTGAGATAAAGCCGACGTCAGGTGAACTTGCGGCGGGATGTCAATGCGGGTCGCTTGAGCATGGTCAGTAGGTCGTACGACCGCCGCTCAGGTCGAACGTCGATGCGGTGGTGAAGGAGTTCTCTTCGGAGAGCAGCCAGACGACCATCGAAGCGATCTCATGAAGTTCAACAAAACGGTCGCGCGGAATGCGCACGCGCATATATTCGATAAATTCCGGTGTCAGCCCGTCCAATATAGGTGTCTTTGCTGTGGTCGGCGTTACCGCGTTCACGGCGATCCCCGTCTTTGCGAGTTCCTTGCCAAGAGACTTGGTGAAGCCCAGCACACCGGCTTTCGCTGCGCTATAGGCAGCGATGTTCGGATTTCCTTCCTTGCCCGCCACCGAGGAGATGTTCACGATCCGCCCGTAGTCGCGCTTTAACATGACCGGAACGACGTGGCGGCAGCAGTTGAAGGTTCCCGTGAGGCAGACATCGACAACATCTTTCCACTCGATGACATCATATTCAATCGTGGGCTTAACCGGACCGGTAATCCCCGCGGAATTGACGAGGCCGTCGATACGGCCAAAAATCTCCTCGGTCGTCGCCGCCGCGTTTTTCACTGATTGGGGATCTGCAACGTTGACACCGAAAGCGACCGTGCCGGAGCCGAGAGCGGAAGCGCTGTCCTTCGCCATGTTTTCGTTCAGGTCCCAGATGGCCACCTTGCCACCAGACTGGATGACGCGCTCTGCGATCGCGTAGCCGATGCCGCGCGCACCGCCTGTGATCACGATGATGCGTTCCTTCAAGTCGATCATGTTCATTGGGCCGTTATCCTCCGATCGATCCGCCGATAGCCGAATATCATTTGGAATTTCCGGGATTCGCCTTCAGCGTATCGATATAAAAGCCCGGAATAAAGATACCTCGCCCTCGCCCGGCGTCGGCGATACCCCGACATCGGTTTGCTCACCTTGACTGTCAATGGTGTGACTGTGCGATTGAGGCCACGCTCGACCACCACCCTAGGTGTTCAGTCCCCATCCATCATGAAAGACGAGTTCCTCGAGCGGCAGCCGCTGCCGCCAGCCTTTGACGGAGAGTTCCGGCTCGTCATAGAGCCGATCGACGAAACCGGCACAAAGCCAGGCGACCACCTCGATATGCTCGGGTATGCCGAGAATGCTCTTCAGATCGCCTTCGCGAAAAATGCTGACCCAGCCGATGCCGACACCTTCCGCCCGCGCCGCAAGCCAGAGATTTTGGATGGCGCAGACTGTGGAATAGCTATCCATCCTGGAATTGTGCGTGCGCCCTAGCACGACGCTGCCGCTGCGGGTGGGATCGCAGGTCACGCATATGCCGAGCGGCGCCTCAACGATGCCTTCGAGCTTGAGCGAGCGGTAGGCTTGCCGCCGTTCGCCCTCGAACATCAGCGCCGCCTCCTCGTTGGCGCTCGCGAAGGCATCCCGAACGCGCGCCCGCACAGCGGCACTTTTCACCAGAATGAAATTCCACGGCTGCATGAAGCCGACGGAGGGTGCGTGGTGAGCGGCCGTCAGCAGCCGCTGCACAACATCGTCAGGCAAAGGATCGGGTCGAAACTGGCTGCGAACGTCGCGCCGCGTCATGATCGCGTGATAGACGGCCTCGCGTTCGGCCAAGGAAAAACCGGACGCCGCCGAAAGGGCATCCTCATCAAAGGGTCGCATCGTCAAATCCCCAACAACGCAACCGCCCCGCCGTCCGCGCGGATCGGTCTATCTTTGTCAGGCCGGTTTTCTGACTTGGCGTCATCCGTCTGCCGCAGCCTTCCCGGCAAGAAGCCAGTGGCGTGATGAAGCGGCAAACGTCGGCCTTACAGCGTTGGGCACGTTCCGGTCTTGCACCGGATTCCCGATTCTCCCGCCTTACCGGCGGGCACCTGACGGCGCATCTATTTCAGCAAACCGGCGCGGCGGCAAGCCGCGAACCAGATAGTTGATTCCAGCCGCGCGCCAAGCGGTGCCATCTGTCTCTTTTCTTCGGCCGGGGCGTAGGGAACACGGACGCGCGACACACCTCTTCTCCCCAGCGGGGCGAGGCAGATCTCCAGCGGGCGCAATAGCGAAATAACACGCGTGTGCTCCGGCATCCCATTCTACTTTATGATTTATTCACATATCAAATACACACTGCGTTTGCGCGTTTTGGGTTGCTATCCGGACATGGGCATGAGGGCTCGTGATGTGACCGTCAGCGTGGATGCCCGTATTGAGACGCCGGTCGGGAACATCTCCGACTGAGCCGCAATTCTAGGCTGCCGCGGAATGTTCCAATTTTTGAAAACGATGCCTCTGACCGCCAAGCTGGCGGCGATTATCGTTGCCGTCAACCTCTGCGGCATTTCCGCCTTCGCCACCTATACCTGGATGTACGAAACCCGGGCATTGATCGATGGCGCCAAGGCCAACTGGTCAAAGGATGCGGAGCAGTTTGCCTCTCTGGCCGCCGGCGGCGTCAAGTGGGGTAAGGCGAATGCCGTCCGTGAAGCTTATTCGCTCTACCGCGACGACCCTTCGCTCGATCTCGTGCAATTTGCCGCATTCAACGCGGAACCTGCCGCCGTCGACACATGGACACGCGATGGCATCAACGGTTTGCCCGCACCGGCCGATCTGGCCAAGAGCCTCAGTGCAAAGCCGGAAAAAACGACGATCGATGACGGCGGGATATCCGCCGGCGTGGTCACGATCATAGCGCCGCTCCCGCTCGACAAATCAGGAAAAGCCACCGGCTATATCGTCACGAACTGGTCCGTCGAAAAAATCGCTGCTGAAGTCAGGCAGAAGGTTCTCGTTTCGCTGCTCACGCAGTCGCTGATCACCGCCTTGGCCGTCGTCGCCTTCCTTCTCGCCATGCGCAGCCTTGTTGGCCGGCCCATCAGGATCCTCAGTGAGAGAATCAGCGCATTGCAGAAAGGCGATCTGGCCTCTCCCGTCGCCTATAAGGAAAATGGCGACGAGATCGGTTTTCTGGCACGCGCGTTGGAAGTCTTCCGCCACGAGGCAATTGCGAAGGTCGAAAGAGAGCAGGCCGCTGCCGAGCAGAGCGCCTCGCTCGACGCCGAACGGGCGCGCAACACGTTGTTCACGGAAGAGGCCAGCAAAACCCAACGGCTGGTCATGACCGCTCTCGCAAATGCATTGGAAAAGCTTGCCGCCGGCGACTTCTCGATACACCTGGCCGATCTCGGCCCCGAATTCGATAAATTGCGGCAGGATTTCAACAACATGGTCGAAGCGGTCGCGGCCGCGCTGACAGAGATCAAGACCGCGTCCGTGGCGGTCGAAGGTGGGTCAAGCGAGCTGGCCTCCTCCGCAGATCAACTCGCCAGGCGGACCGAGCAACAGGCAGCAGCATTGGAACAGACCGCCGCAGCACTGGATGAGGTGACCACCACGGTCAGAACTTCGTCGCAGCGCGCCGAAAATGCCGGCAAGCTGGTCGAGGAGACAAAGCGGAGCGCCCATGTCTCAGCGACGGTGGTGCGCGATGCAATCGGCGCGATGGACCGTATTCAGACCTCGTCTAGCCAGATCGGCCGCATCATCGGCGTCATCGATGAAATCGCGTTTCAGACGAACCTGCTGGCGCTGAATGCCGGCGTCGAAGCCGCGCGTGCCGGCGAGGCCGGCAAGGGTTTTGCGGTTGTCGCTCAGGAGGTGCGTGAACTCGCCCAGCGGTCGGCAAATGCGGCAAAGGAAATCAAGAACCTTATCAACGTATCCGGCCAGGAAGTTGCCGCGGGCGTCGGGCTGGTGAACGAAACCGGCGACGCCTTGCTGAAGATCGAGGAGCAGATCAACCGCATCAGCGACAGTATCGCTTCCATCGTCCAGTCCTATCGCGAACAGGCGACGGGCCTGCAGGAAATCAACGGTGCGATCAACCAGATGGATCAGGCGACGCAGCAGAACGCGGCAATGGTCGAGGAAACCAACGCGGCCTGCCAGGAACTGCTGCAGCAGGGACGCCTTCTGCAGGACTCGGCCGGCAGGTTCGTCGTCGGCGCATCTACCGCCAGCCAGCCCAAACCCGTTCAAGCTGCCCGCCAACCGCGTCCCGAGCCCAGAGTCTTCACGCAGCGACATGTAGGCAATGCCGCCGTTGCCGCTGCTCCCGGTGCCTGGGAGGAGTTCTGACGTCGTCTGCATCCGATAAGCCGTAGTTCTCAGCAACCTATAATCAGGAAGGAAACACTTATGAAGAAAATCGTGCCCGCATTTCTTTTGGCCTGCGCTGCATTTGCCGTGCCCGTGGGCGTATCCATGGCGCAGGATGCCAAGCTTGCCCCGATCTCCGACTACGTGACGAGCGACGTCAAGCCCTGGCTCAACGACCCTGCCATCATCGAGGCTGTCAAGGCGCAGAACGCTGCCAACGCCAATCTCAGCGCGGGTGATGTTGACGCCCTCGACAATAAGTGGCGTGCCGAAGTCGATGGCTCCGACCACTCGATGATCGACGGCGTGCTCAACAATGCACTGTCGAAATTCCTTCAGGGAAAGAAGGAAGCTTCCGGCGGCAAGATCACGGAAATCTTCGTCATGGATGCAAAGGGGCTGAATGTCGGTCAAAGCGACACAACATCGGATTATTGGCAGGGCGACGAGGGCAAGTTCCAGAAGTCTTTTGGCGCCGGCAAGGAAGCCGTCTTCGTCGATGAGATCGAAAAGGATGAGTCGACCCAGACACTGCAGTCGCAGGCAAGTGTGACGATATCCGACGACAAGGGAACGCCGATCGGCGCCATCACCGTCGGTGTGAACGTCGACGCTCTCTGAACTCGGGAACGACATTCGAAAGCAATGAAAACGCATATCGCCCGGAGCATGCACGGTTCGGGCGATATGGATAAACAAAGACTTGCAAGACGTCGCATGAGCGAGATCGAGTGCGACGTGCCCTCCACAGGGGGTATGGTGCCCCGCAAGAGCATCAGCTTTTCAGGCAGCAAATTCTACGTGACAATGCCTGATCTTGGCGCTACACACGCCTCATGTCGATCACGTCAACCTACGCCTCGGGATTTTATTGGTACCGCTGCTCCCAGCGGATACGGGTCCATGCGTAACTGAATTCGACGCGACGACAACCCGAACAGCCGCTAGTCTACCTGGCGGCTTTTTTGTTCCGTGCGGGTATGACCAAACAGGAGCCATACCGTGTCTGATACCATTGATGATCTGCGTATCGTCGAGATCACCCCGCTGACCAAACCCGCCGATATCATTGCGGAAATCCACCGCAATCCTACTGTCACCGAGACCGTGACCAGCAATCGTGATGCGATCCACAAGATTCTCCAGGGCGAGGACGATCGCCTGATCGTCGTCATCGGCCCCTGCTCCATCCACGACCCTGTCGCCGCCCGGGAGTACGCCGCGCGGCTGGAAGAGCAGCGGCGTCGCTTCGCCGGCGATCTCGAGATCGTCATGCGCGTCTATTTCGAAAAACCCCGCACGACCGTCGGCTGGAAGGGCCTGATAAACGATCCGCATCTCGACGGCAGCTACCGTATCGAGGAGGGGCTGAGGATTGCGAGACGCCTGCTGCTCGATATCAATGCCATGGGTCTTCCGGCCGGCGTCGAATTCCTCGACACCATCACGCCGCAATATATTGCCGATCTCGTCAGTTGGGGCGCGATCGGCGCGCGCACGACCGAAAGCCAGGTCCACCGGCAGCTTGCCTCCGGCCTTTCCTGCCCGATCGGCTTCAAGAACGGGACCGACGGCGGCGTGCGTGTGGCGCTGGACGCCATCCTCGCCGCCTCGCAGCCACACCATTTCCCGGCCGTAACCAAGGACGGACAGGCGGCGATCGCCTCGACGAGGGGTAATGAGGACTGCCACATCATCCTGCGCGGCGGCAAACGGCCGAACTATGAAGCGGCCGATGTCGAAGCGGTGACTGGCGAAGCCGTCAGACTCGGCGTCGCCCCGCGCATCCTCATCGATGCCAGCCACGCCAACAGCGGCAAGGACCCGATGAACCAGCCGCTCGTCGTCAAATCCGTCGCCGCACAGATTGCCGCCGGTAACAGCGACATCAAGGGCATGATGATCGAAAGCAACCTCGTCGCCGGCCGCCAGGATCTCGTCCCTGGCAAACCGCTGGTCTACGGCCAGTCCATCACCGACGGCTGCATCGACTGGCATATGTCGGTCGCGGTACTGGAAGACCTGGCTAAATCCGCCCGCGAGCGCCGCCGGACCCGCGCTTAAGCAGCCGGGAAATAGCGGACATAGGCGAACTCTTCGCCGTCAGGAGACCAGCAGGGCACGTTGATCGTGCCCTGCCCCCCGAAAAGCTCGAACAGCGTCTTCAGATTGCCGCCGTCCATATCCATCAGCCGCAGCCGCACGTCGAGATCGCGCGGATGGTCGAACACCGATGGGTCGTAGGATAGGAGCAGCACCATGTCGTTGTTGGGTGAAGGATGGGCGAACCAGTTGCCCTGATTGTCCAAAGTCACCTGCTCGAGCCCGGTGCCATCGGGATGGATGCGCCAGATCTGCATCAGCCCGGTGCGGCTGGAATTGAAGTAGATCCATTGGCCGTCGGCGGAATAGTCCGGTCCGTCGTTGCGACCCTCGCCATGCGTCAGCCGCGTCTCGGCGCCGCCGTCGACGGAGATGGTGTAGATATCGAAGAGGTCGTCGCGGATGCCGCAATAGGCGAGCTGGCGCCCGTCCGGCGACCACCCATGCCAGTAGGATGGCAGGTTCTGGGTGATGAGCCGCGGCGTGCCGCCTTCGATCGGCAGGATATAGATCGCCGACTTGCCGAATTCGGTCTTGTCGGAAATGACGATCTCAGTGCCATCGGGCGAAATGCCGTGGTCATTGTTGCAGTTGACGGCAAAGCCGGTATCGACCTTGACCACCTCCCCGCCATCGAGCGGCAACCGGTAAAGCAGCCCGTCGCCGTTCAAGAGCAGGTAGGAACCATCAGGCGAGAAGTTCGGCGCCTCCACCAGCCTGTCCGTTTGCCAGACCTCGCGGGCCCTGCCCGTCCTGACATTGTAGATCTCAACCGAGCTGCGCATGTTTCCTCCCGAAAAGCTTGATGCCGTCAGCGATCTCGATTGCGTCAGCGGTCCCTGAACCGGTTGGTGATCGGATAGCGCCGGTCGCGGCCGAAATTCTTCTTGGTGATCTTCACGCCCGGCGCCGATTGCCGGCGCTTGTATTCGGCGAGATAGAGCAGATGCTCGACCCGGTGAACGGTCGCAACATCATGGCCGCGCGCGACGATCTCCTCGACCGCCATCTCCTTCTCCACCAGGCATTCGAGAATATCGTCGAGCACGGGATAGGGCGGCAACGAATCCTGGTCCTTTTGATCCGGACGCAGTTCGGCCGACGGCGCCTTGTCGATGATATTCTGCGGGATTACCTCGCCGGAGGGGCCTAGCGCATCCGGCGGCACGTTTTCGTTACGCCAGCGGGAAAGCGCATAGACCTGCATCTTGTAGAGGTCCTTGATCGGATTGAAGCCGCCGTTCATGTCGCCGTAAAGCGTGGCGTAGCCGACCGACATTTCCGACTTGTTGCCCGTCGTCACCACCATCGAGCCGAACTTGTTGGAGATCGCCATCAGGATGACGCCGCGCGCCCGGCTCTGCAGGTTCTCCTCGGTGATGCCGCTGTCCGTACCCTCGAAAAGATTGGAGAGCGCAGTGCTGAAACCCGTCACCGGCTGTTCGATCGGCACGATGTCGTAGCGGCAGCCGAGCGCCTTGGCGCAATCGGCCGCATCCTTCAGCGAATCCTCGGAGGTATAGCGGTAGGGAAGCATGACGGTGCGCACCCGCTCCTCGCCGAGCGCATCGACGGCGACTGCCGCGCAGATCGCAGAATCGATGCCGCCGGAAAGGCCGAGAACCACGGTTTTGAAGCCGTTCTTGTTGACGTAGTCGCGAAAGCCGAGCAGGCAGGCGCGGTAATCGGCCTCCTCGCTTTCAGGGATATGCGCCATCGGCCCTTCGGCGCAATGCCAACCATCTTCGCCGCGTTTCCACGTCGTCACTGCAAGCGCCGTCTCGAACTGGCTCATCTGGAAGGCGAGCGACTTGTCGGCGTTGAAGGCGAAGCTCGCCCCGTCGAAGACAAGTTCGTCCTGGCCGCCGAGCTGGGCGGCATAGATCAGCGGCAGGCCGGTCTCGATCACCTGCTTCAGCACCACCTGATGGCGGATATCGACCTTGCCGCGATAATAGGGCGAACCATTC
>NZ_VSZV01000182.1:0-1090 GCF_008919455.1 Rhizobium sp. PEPV16 | reverse complement strand
ACGCCGCGGAAATTCACCGGCCCCGGCATGGCGCCCTGGTCGAAGACGCGCTTCTCGTCGAATTCGCCGTAATTCGGCAGGTCAATCTTGTCGCGCACCGCGATCACCTTGCCGCCGTCGAGCACGGCGACCGAATTGTAGCGCCCGGTGCCTTCCTGCCGGGGAAAGCCGATGATGACGCCCGGCCCGCCATCGGCGGTATCGGCCGCGAGAGTCTCGACCGCCTTCCAGCAGGCGCGGATGAAGGCGGGCTTCAGCACCAGATCTTCAGGCGGATAACCGGAGATGAAAAGCTCGGTCAGGACGAGCAGATGCGCGCCCTCCCGGGCAGCATCGGCGCGCGCCTCGCGCGCCTTGGCAAGATTGCCGGCGACATCGCCGACCGTCGGGTTGAGCTGGCCGATGGCGATGCGGAAGATATCAGAAAGAGCGTTTTCCTGTGTCATGTCATTTATTTAGCCTGCACCTTTCACGACCGCAACACGTTCGGGCCGAAAGCGGCACCTCGCGACGACGAAATTTTTATGAACGGATCGCGCGTGGCGCGACGCGACACCGATACGCATTGCAATTTGCCTCCGGAGCGGAATACTGGCGCCGAAAGCGAGCACATCGATAACCGGCATCGGAAAAAGGCAATGTCTAATCTTTCGGACTTCGTGCACCATCATTTCGACAAACCGGCCGACGAACTCGGCGACGTCGAAAAGCGCGTGCTGGCGAAAGCGCACCAACGCAAGGTCATCTCGACCGACGTCAATGCCGCCTTATCCGCCGAGTCATCCTTCGGCGAGCGTATCGCCGATGGCATCGCCCGCGTCGGCGGCTCCTGGTCCTTCATACTCGCCTTCCTCGCCTTTCTCGCCGTCTGGACACTGATGAACACCATCGGTCTGGTGGCGAATCCCTTCGACCCATACCCCTTCATTTTTCTGAATCTGATCCTGTCGATGATCGCCGCCATCCAGGCGCCGATCATCATGATGTCCCAGAACCGGCAGGCCGAGCGCGACCGCTTCGAGGCCGCCAAGGATTACGAGGTCAATCTCAAGGCCGAGCTCGAAGTGCTCTCCCTGCACCAGAAGATCGA
>NZ_VSZV01000150.1:3666-7434 GCF_008919455.1 Rhizobium sp. PEPV16 | reverse complement strand
GCAGAACGACGCCGGCGAGCCTTCATTTGCGGCCGGACACGGCCATCACAAACCCCGTAAAACATATGTTTTGCTAGGCGGAAAGGCTGGAGCTTCGCCATCCCAACCAGGTCCACTCAGACGAGATGGACTGTGGCCGCAATGCTTGAGCAGCAAAACCATTCGCCAAGAGTTGACGACAGTATGCGGAATTAGCTCCTCACCTATACGAGCTATATTTCCGATGGCCGCTCATAATACTTCGGCGCCATGGGAAATACATTGCGCTCGCCCGATTCACCAGCGAAAACCGGAGGTTGCCCCTCCGGTTGAGGACGTGAACGAGCTTACGACAAAGGTGGCCGGCGTGGCGTGTCAACCGTGTGGTTGCGCCGGTTCGGGTTGGCCTGTGACCGGGGCAGGATCAGCGGCAAGTGCCCTGGTGACCAGCAGCGCTGCGGCGAGAACAGGGACGACCGCCCAGTACGAAAAGCGGATATCGAAGTGTTCGGCAACGAAACCGAGCAGTGGCGGCCCGGCGAAAAACACAAGGAACGTCGTCTGCCCGAGCGCTGCAACGTTGACGGGTGCGGGTCGATCCGTGCGTCGGGCCGCAGCCGAGATGGCAAGCGGATAGACTGAAGAGCAGCCGATACCTGTCAGGCCAAAGCCTGCGAGCACGATAGCAGGGTGTGTCGCCGTCGCAACCATGACGAGACCGATGGTCGCGATCCCGAGGAGGGTTATTACGACCGGGCGTGGATTGAAGCGGTCAATGACAGGGTCCATACCGAGCCGCCCGATGGCGATGAACAGGGAGAAAATGGTCACGCCGAGCCCGCCGATGAAGGGTTCGACCGCGAATACGTCACGCATATAGATCGCCGACCAATCGACGCTCGCGCCTTCGGCGAGAAGTGGAGCTGCGCCTATCAGGCAAAGGGGCAGCAGCCCGATTGTCGGAAAAGCAATCGGCGGACTATCTCCCGGGTGCGCGTCCTGCCGCTGGGGCGCGTTCTCGATCCCGGAGAAAACGATCGACCCTCCAATCAGGACGGTGACGAGGATGATCAAGCTATGCAGTTCGATGGAGACGGCAGCCTGCCGCATGCCGGCGGCAACAAGGGCGGTGATGCAGAAGCCCACGCTCCACATGCCGTGAGCCCGGCTCATGATGCGGTACCCAAGCAGCGCCTCACGGCGATCGGTTTCGATATTGGCGTTGATCTCGAACGCGCCGGTGAATATGCCGGCAATGAAGAATAATGGCACCGCCAGGAGAGCTGAAGGCATCCAGGGGATCAGCGCGAAAAACAGCGCCGCACCGAAGACGGTGACGAAAGCCGTGGTGCGCGCACCGAGCCTCTCGATCAACCTTACCGAGAACGTCAACCCGCACAGAACCCCGGAGGACATGACGGCAAGCAAAAGGCCCAGCTCTCCCTCGGTCAGGCTGAACTTGACCTGAAGGTCGGGCAGCCGCGACACAAACGCGCCTAAGGAAAGGGCCACGGCAAACTGAATGAAGAAAATCCGGTGGTGTGGCTTCATCTCGGGGACACTGCTCCGATGGCGCGGGTTATCCGGCGGCATAACCGGACATTCCGACGAAATGGCGACTGGCTTGAGAAGCCCGCAATCTCAGGATTATCGATCACTGCTGCTGACATCCCCTGTCAGCATGATGCAGCCGCCGCTGATTTCACAGGTCAATGCCGAGCAGCCGCTCCAATTGAAGGCCGCAAAACACGTCGGACCGAAGGGCCACCTTGTCAACAACACCCGCAGGGAGCGCGACAAGGTGGTTCGAGTTTGCCGGCTCCCCGAATTGAACAGACCACGCTAAACCGGCTCAAGGAGGACCTGTCGCTTCTTGCCGACCGAGAGCCGGATCACCCCGTCCTGGACGTCGGAGTCGCCAAGCCGCATTGTCTCGTCTTTTACGCTGCCACCGTTCACTCGCACACCGCCGCCGACGATCAATCGACGCGCTTCGCTTTTCGACTTGGCGAGCCCGGCAACGACCATGGCGTCGACCAACGGAAAATCACCGCGAAGGCTATCCGGGAGAATGACCGTCGGGAGACCCGCCGGCACTTCGCCTGCTTCGAAGGCGCGTCGGGAGGTTTCGGAAGCTTGCGCCGCGGCATCTGCCCCGTGGCACAGGCTGGTGACCTGGTCGGCAAGAATCTTTTTTGCTTCGTTGATTTCCGAATCCCGAAGCACGTCAAGGCGTGCGATTTCACTTAAGGGCAACTCGGTGAACAGCCTGAGAAAACGACCCACATCGGCATCCCCGGCGTTTCTCCAGAATTGCCAGAATTCATAGGGTGACAACCGGTCGGCGTTCAGCCAAACCGCCCCCGAAACGCTCTTGCCCATCTTCGCGCCCGAAGACGTCGTCAGCAGCGGGGCAGTCAATCCAAAGAGGCCGCGTCCACCGATCCGCCGTCCAAATTCAACGCCGCTGACGATATTGCCCCACTGGTCCGAGCCACCCAGTTGAAGCAGGCAGCCGCGGCTTTCTGCGAGGACATGGAAGTCGTAGGCTTGCATGACCATGTAGTTGAATTCCAGCAATGACAGCGATTGCTCTCGTTCCAACCGTTGGCGCACGCTCTCCGATGTGAGCATCCGATTGACTGAAAAATGCGGCCCAACATCGCGCAGGAAATCGAGATAGTTGAGCCCGTCCAACCAGTCGGCGTTATTGACCATGACGGCATCGGTCGGGCCGTCTCCAAAAGCGAGGAAGCGCTCGAAGACCCGTCGGATGCCGATCAGGTTTTTCATGATCTGCTCTTGGCTGAGAAAGGGACGCGACGTGTCGCGGAAGCTCGGATCGCCCAGGCGGCTTGTCGCGCCGCCGAGCAACGCAATGGGTTTGTTACCCGTCTTCTGGAACCACCGCAGCATCATGATCGGAATGAGATGCCCGACATGCAGGCTGTCGGCGGTGAGATCAAATCCGTTATAGGCGGTGCCCGCTCCTGAACAAAGCCAGCTGTCGAGTGCTCCTAAGTCGGTGCATTGATGCAGGAAGCCGCGCTCGCTCAAAGTGCGAAGAAAGTCCGATCTAGGTCCGGTAGGCTGAGAGGATAGTTTCACGAGGGTCTCCATTTGGGCCGATGAGGCCGGAGACCTTCTGTTGACACACGTGCCGCCGACCATGCGGCGTCTCGAGTGTCAGGAATATGACCTTGCGCCGCTCTCTATGGGAGCAGCGTGTAATAAAAGCTCGAAAAGGTCCGGGCGCGGGTCATGCGTGCCTATTACCATGCGACAGCGCAATCGCAAGGGGATACGAACCGACGACGTTTGAACTGATCGCAACGCCACCCTCGCCACGCCCGCATCGCCTTCGCCCCCACAAAAAATTCACACCCGCATCAATTTACTTGCCGTTCTGCAATGCGGCATATGTTTGTGTCCATGGCCAAGTGGCATGAGCGGGGAACCATGACGTCAACACATGCAGACAATACGGGTGAAGGCGCCGGCCGGAAGGGCTTCGTCGGACTGGTCATCGGCGCGGTCGGCGTCGTCTATGGCGATATCGGCACCAGCCCGCTCTATGCCCTTCGCGAGGCGCTGAGGCCCTTTGCCGCCGATGGCGTACACGAAGCCGAGGTCATCGGTCTCATTTCGCTGATGGTCTGGACGCTGACGATCATCGTGACTTTCAAATATGTGCTCTTCCTTCTCAGGGCGGACAATGACGGCGAAGGCGGCACGCTTTCGCTTCTCGCCCTCCTGATGAAGAAGATGGGACGAAACGTACCGGTGCTC
>NZ_VSZV01000150.1:2108-3583 GCF_008919455.1 Rhizobium sp. PEPV16 | reverse complement strand
GATCACGCCTGCCTTGTCGGTCATGTCGGCGCTGGAAGGCCTGAAACTGGTCACGCCGGCCTTTGCCGAATACGTTCCGCTGGCATCAGCTGCGATCATGATCGTTCTCTTTGCTGTCCAGTCGAAGGGAACCGCCGCCGTCTCCATCTTTTTCGGGCCAATAACGGTGTTGTGGTTTCTGGCTATGGCGGCAGGCGGCCTGATCCATATCGGCGACGATTGGAGGATTCTGGAGGCGCTCAATCCAATCAATGCGTTCCTGTTCCTCACCCATGCCGGCAGCGTCGGCCTCATTGTGCTCGGCGCCGTTTTTCTGACCGTGACGGGCGCCGAAGCGCTCTATGCCGATCTCGGGCATTTCGGGCGCCGCCCGATCCAGATGGCATGGTTCGTGCTCGTTTTTCCTGCCCTACTTCTGAACTATCTCGGCCAAGGCGCGCTCGTTCTCGCCCATCCGGAAGCCGCCACCAATCCGTTCTTTCTGATGTATCCCGACTGGGCCTTGCTGCCGGTGGTTATTCTGGCGACGATGGCAACGATCATCGCCAGCCAGGCGGTGATCACAGGCGCATTTTCGCTGGCCCGCTCGGCGGTTCACCTCGGCTTCCTGCCGAGGCTCAGGATCAAGTTCACGTCGGAGACCAACACCGGCCAGATCTACGTGCCGGCCGTCAATCTTCTCCTGCTGGTCGGCGTCTTGATGCTGATCTTTTCCTTCGGCGACTCCGAGTCGCTGGCGACGGCCTACGGCATCTCGGTGACCGGAACCATGGTCATCTCGACCATGCTGGTCTTCCAGTTTCTCCGAGCCGTCTGGGGCTACTCCCTCGTGCTCGCCGCCGTCTTGCTGCTACCGCTCTTCATCATCGAAGTTCTGTTCCTGGCGGCCAACCTCTTGAAGATCCACGATGGCGGCTGGGTTCCGGTCGCCCTTGCGCTGGCGATCATGATCATGATGTGGACATGGACCCGAGGCCAGGCCTATCTGAAGAGATTGCGGGCCAACAACGAGATCCCGCTCGATTCCTTCATCAGGTCGATCGAGCGAAAGTCGGAGCATTCCCCGGTCACCGTTCCGGGAACGGCCGTCTTCCTGACCAGTGTCCCGGATCGCACGCCGAACGTCCTGCTCCACAATCTCAAGCACAATCACGTGCTCCACGAACAAAACGTCATCCTGACCGTCTGGACCGAGGACGAACCTTATGTTCCCGACAGCCGCCGCATCAAGATCAGCCAGCTCTCGCCGCGTTTCGTGCGCCTCGACATCACCTTCGGCTTCATGGACGACCCCGACGTCACCAGGGCTCTGGCTCTCTGCCGGGAAAGCGGCTTCAAGTTCGAGATCATGAGGACCTCTTTCTATCTCGGCCGCCGGAACCTCGTCAGGACGCCGAACACCGGCTTGCCCGCCTGGCAGGAGCGTATATTCATGGGGCTGGAGGGCTTGGCGATCGATCCCTCCGATTACTTCA
>NZ_VSZV01000150.1:0-2078 GCF_008919455.1 Rhizobium sp. PEPV16 | reverse complement strand
CTATCGGAATGCGTTGACGATGATATCGAAGGGCGTAAGGCGCTGAACCTTACGCCTTGGCAGAGATCGCGCTCAATTCCTCGAGATCGAGATCGCGTTCAAGCTCGTCCAACGTTTCGTCGTCGATGTCGCCGGCGCGATGGAGGCGAATGAGCTCCCGGCGTCCCGTAGCAACCGCTTCGAGAACGACGTCGAAGTGAGCATGGAGCACCGGTTTGTAATGCTCCGTTCTCTCGGCATAGTCGACGATCACTGTCGCCCTGCGCTGGTATCGGTCCAGCAATTGCGGGTGGATAAGCTTTCCTTCCTCGTCGTATGCCAGGCTTTGGACGGTCTCGAGCTGCGCCTGCACCATGGCGACTTCGGCCTGGCTCATGGTCAGGCGCGCTCTTTCCGTCTCCGTCTCCACCAGCCGCGCCCAGGCAATCACCCGCCCCAATGTCGTGCCCTGCACGAGCACGGTACCGAGAATGACGGCGAAGGATGTGGCGAGGATGAAGTCACGGCCCGGCAACCCCTCGGGCAGGCTGAGCGCCAAAGCGAGCGTGATCACGCCGCGCACGCCTGCCCAGCTGAGAACCGTCGCGCCGCCGACGCCGAGCGGCCGAGTTCGCGTCACCCCCAGGGCTGCACAGAACCTGATGACGAGATCGGAGGCGAAGACCCAGGCAAAACGCGCGACCACGAGTGTGACGAGGATCGCCAGCATCGGCAGCCCCATCGTCGCGATCACGGTGGTCAAGCCGCCGCCGCGTTCGACGACATCCCGCAGCGACAGGCCGATCAAGGTGAAAACCGAAGCTTCCATCAGGAAGATCATCACGGTCCAGAACGACGTGCCGCGCATCCGCGTTGCGGCCGAAAATACGGTGTGCTGGTGCCAGGACGCGATCAAGCCGGTGGTGACGGTGGCGATGACGCCGGAAACATGCAGCAGTTCTCCGAGCAGATAGGAAATCCAACCGAGCAGCACCGTGGCTGCGATGATCAGATATTCGTCACCGAGACGCCGAACGAGTTTGACCCATGCCGTTCCCACAACGACGCCGACAACGGCGCCGCCGAGCGCCAGCACGAAGAAGCTGCCGATCGCCTCCCCCGCGCTGAAGGCTCCTGTTGCGGCAGCGGCAACGGCAAAACGGAAGAGAACCAGGCCGCTCGCATCGTTGAGCAGGCTCTCGCCTTCCAAAAGAATCTGCAGCCGCCGCGGCAGCCTGACTCGCTCGAGCACGGCGCGCGCCGAGACCGCGTCCGGCGGTGCAACGATCGCGCCAAGGGCCGCGCAGGCGGCCCAGGGAAGCGATGGAAAGATAAGATGGGCCACGACGGCCACCACCGCGCAGGTGAACAACACAGCGCCAACGGCCAGCGAGGCAATGCCGATCATATGGCGCCGCAACCGCGCCAGCGCGATGGCCCAGGCACCGTCCATCAGGAGCGGCGGCAGGAAGATGACCAGCACCAGTTCCGGATCGACCGATATCGCCGGCAACCCCGGCACGAACGCCAGCAAGGCGCCACCGGTCAGCAGCGCGACGGACGGCGGCAGTCCGAGCCTGTGGGCCGCATAGTGCAGCGCGATGATCGCAAGAAACATCGCGATGACGAGCTCGAATAAGTGGGTTGGTTCCATATGCCTCTGCCCTGACTCGGAAATGAATTTTGATGCCTACTGCAACTGCATAGCTCAAAGCGGAATCGATGCAAGATAGAACTGTCAGTTAATTCAATGCCTTACAGCATCTTTTACGCGACCGGAACCCAATGGGTGCTTCGGAGCAACCGTCCATTTGCTAACATCGGCAGAATACGCTTTCCCGTCAATCCGGCTGCAAACAGGAGTGGCCGTTCGGGACCCACCTACCGTCTCGACGGCATTAGATGCAGATGATCTCGTTGCCGTCGATCATTGCGTGGATTTAATTGGAATTTTCTGCGCATCCTCCTTAAATCCTGCGTCTTGAGGCAAAGTAAGACAGATGAAGAGGCGGACACTTGTGCTTGGAGGTGCGGCCATTGTCGCATCATCCGTGGCTGCGGTGGCGGTCTGGCCGCGGCGGCATGTCGTTGTTGCGGCC
>NZ_VSZV01000344.1:0-77892 GCF_008919455.1 Rhizobium sp. PEPV16 | reverse complement strand
TGTCATACCAGTCGCTGGAGAGCGCCTCGGCGCGGTTGTCATAGCCATCGTCGGAGCCGGCATCCTCGGGCTGATGAGCATACTCTCCATCTTCGGCATCGCCACGTTCGCCGCCCGCCTCGCCGTCATTCGACGGAAATTCGAGCAGCGGATTCTTCTCCACTTCCAGGGCGATGAACTGGTTGAGTTCGAAATGAGTCATCTGCAGCAACTGGATGGATTGCATCAGTTGCGGTGTCATCACCAGGGACTGGGTCTGGCGCAGGAAAAGATTGGCGGACAGTGCCATGACGGACGCGAAACTCCCCTCGATTCCTCCGGGAAACCGCGTCCGATCAAGGCTTCAGGCCACGGAAATCCAAGTTGGCCCAAAAATTGCTTTTTTATTGTATTTGGTCAAGCGGAACTATGACGGCACGGTGAATTTCTGCCAATCCGGCCTAAAATCATCCGGATCCGGCATCAGAGGCTGAAATTGTCGCCGAGGTAGAGCCGGCGCACTTCCGGATTGTTGACGATGTCGTTCGCCCGGCCATGGGTCAGCACCTCACCGGCATGAATGATGTAGGCGCGGTCGATAAGGCCCAGCGTCTCGCGCACATTGTGGTCGGTGATGAGGACGCCGATGCCGCGTGCCGTCAGGTGGTGAACGAGATTCTGGATGTCGGCGACCGAGATCGGGTCGACGCCGGCAAAGGGCTCGTCGAGCAGCATAAAGGTCGGGTCGGTCGCAAGCGCACGCGCGATTTCGAGGCGGCGGCGCTCGCCGCCGGACAGGGCGACGGCGGCACTTTTGCGCAGCTTCTGGATATGGAATTCTTCCAGCAGCTCGTTCAGCTTCTGCTCGCGCTCGGCCTCGTCCTTCACATGCACTTCGAGGACGGCGCGGATATTCTCCTCCACCGTCAGGCCGCGGAAGATCGAGGCTTCCTGCGGCAGATAACCGACGCCGAGACGCGAGCGGCGGTACATCGGCATGGTCGTGACATCGTTGCCGTCGATCTCGATCGTGCCTTCATCGACGGGCACCAGGCCGGTGATCATGTAAAAACAGGTGGTCTTGCCGGCGCCGTTCGGGCCGAGCAGGCCGACGGCCTCGCCACGGCGCACCACCAGCGAGACGCCGTTGACGACGCGCCGCGTCGCATAGGTCTTCGTCAGACCTCGTGCGATCAGCGTTCCCTGATAGCGGCTCTTGTCGGCGGCACCCGCAGCTTGTGGCCCGGGCTTGCCGAACATGGTGGATAGCGATGATAATTTCACGTGGGAGGCCGGCTTCTCAGTTCTGCTTCTGCTGCTGCGCATTCGGCTGCGATTTCGGATCGAGCTGAATCTGGACACGCCCGCCGCAGCTTTCAAGCTGCGCCTGACCGGTCTGCATGTGAACCGTCAGTTTGCAGCCGGTAAAGACGTTCGGCCCGTCCGACAGAATAACTTTATTCCCCTCATCCGCCGTGAGGATGAATGTCTGCGAGGCCATGTCGAAATTGCCGTCATCGGCGGTCGCCGTCTGCGTGCCCGAGCTCAAAAAGACCTTGTCCGTCACCAGGATCTTGTCGATATCAGCACTTCCCGATGCAAGCGAGGCCGACTGCTCCGGCTGCGCTGCCGGCTGCGCGCCGTCAGCAGCCGGCTTTGCCGCCTTGTCCTTGTAATAGACGGTCATCTTGCCGGACTGCATCGTCGTCGTGCCCTGGACGACCTTGACGTTTCCGGTGAAGAGCGCGGTGTGTTCCTGGTCGTGGATCTCCAGCTTGTCGCTTTCGATCTGGATCGGCTGGTCGTTGGACAGCTTCATGCCCGGCATCGTGGCCGTCGCCTGCGCGCCGGCGCCCGTGGCCGTCAGAATAAGGGCAAATGCGCCGGCAATGAATGCCATGCCTGTCTTGCAAGTGGAAATGCGACAATCTTTTGTCATGGATGACCCGGCTGGTTAAGTGCCCTGTTTATGGATGGTGGATGGATCGACATTCATGCGAACATTCCCCTCGAATGTGATCACCCGCCCCTTATCCGTTATCTGAAGCGTCTTCGCAACAATGGAGGCATTGTCCTTGGTGATGGTGACGGGGTCGTCGCTCCGCATGTTTCCGCCCTTGATGTCGAGCTGCGCGGACTGGAAATTCGCATTGAGGCCGCTGCTCAGCACCAGGGTGAAGGGGGCCGTCATATGCAGATTGTCGGTGGCGCGGTTGTAATCGGCGGTCGAGGCGACGACGCGGGCGATCAGGCCGTCATTCATCGGCACGGCGGCCTTGATGGTTTCGAGGGTGATGAGATCAGGATTGCGGATATCCTGCAGCGCCCTTTCGGCCAGCATCGAATAATTGATGCCGTCGGAATTGCGGCCTGATATCGCCGGCTTTTCCATCACGACCTTGCCGTTCTCGATCTTGGCGCCTTCCATCTTGATGTTCTCGGGCAGATAGATGCTGACCAACGCCACCGCGGTGAGGCTCGCCGCGATGATGAGGGCCGCCACAGGCAGCAAAATCTTCAGCCGCCGCACGCGAGCGGAATGGAACAACGCATCGCCATAAGCGCTCCTGCCGGACCCTGAATAGGCGGCATGTCCGTTGTTCTTCAGGGTATCGAGCATAGGCCTCGTCCATGTGCGGTGATCGCCGCGCTTCGATAACAAAGCCGGCCGCCAATCACAGTTCGTTTCGCATTATTACATTGGCTTGCCAATATGGAATTTTTTCTGCAACAAGCAACAAAATGGAAAAACATTGAAAAGTGGCATTCGTACGGGCCGCTGCCACCCTATTTCACCGGATCGATCGGCGGCAAGCCGAAGCCGGTGCCAGCGCTGGAGGTTTCTATGGACAGTTCGATGATCGCCGATCGCCGGCGGCTGCGCCGCAAGCTCGGCTTCTGGCGCCTCGTCGCGGTGGCCCTCATCGTGGCACTTGGTTTCGCCTTCTACCGCTTTGCTCTCGGCGATGCCGGGACGCAGCGCCCGCACATCGCCCATGTGACGATATCCGGGCTGATCGTCGACGACGACGAGCTTCTCGAGCGGCTGAAGAAGGTCGAGACCAGCGACCAGGTGAAGGCAGCGGTGATTTCGATCTCCTCGCCCGGCGGCACGACCTATGGCGGCGAAAAAGTCTTCAAGGCGATCCGTGCGATATCGGCCAAGAAGCCTGTCGTCTCCGACGTGCGCACGCTCGCCGCCTCCGCCGGCTACATGATCGCCACCGCCGGCGATACGATCATTGCCGGTGATAGCTCGATCACCGGTTCGATCGGCGTCATCTTCCAGTATCCGCAGATCCAGCCGCTGCTCGACAAAATCGGCGTCTCGCTGCAGGAGATCAAGTCCTCGCCGCTGAAGGCCGAGCCCTCGCCCTTCCACGAGGCGAGCGAGGAAGCCAAGGCGATGATCCGCAACATGGTGGTCGACAGCTATAACTGGTTCGTCGACCTGGTAGCCGACCGGCGCAAACTGCCGCGCGACGAGGTGCTGAAACTGGCCGACGGCACGATCTATACCGGGCGCCAGGCGCTGAAGGCGAAACTCGTCGATACAATCGGCGGCGAGGCTGAGATCCGCGCCTATCTGACGTCACGCGGCGTCGACAGCGATCTGCCGATGGTAGACTGGGACAAGAAGAGCAATACGCCCTTTCTGCTCGCTGGGGCTGTTTCGCGGTTGATTACGATCTTCGGTTATGGTGATCTCATGAAAACCCAGGATATCAATGGAATCCTGCCCCCAAAGTTGCTTCTTGACGGGCTGCTTTCAGTTTGGCAGGTTGGCCACGATTGATAAGAAATCAATAATTTAAGGGGGCGAAAGTGATCAAGTCTGAATTGGTGCAGATTGTTGCGGCACGCAACCCGCATCTCTATCATCGCGACGTCGAGAATATCGTCAACGCGGTTCTCGACGAGATCACGGATGCACTGGCTGCGGGTAACCGAGTCGAATTGCGCGGCTTTGGCGCCTTTTCGGTCAAGAACCGCCCTTCGCGCTCCGGCCGCAACCCGCGGACCGGCGATACCGTCTTCGTCGAGGAGAAGTGGGTTCCCTTCTTCAAGACCGGCAAGGAGCTGCGCGAGCGGCTTAATCCCGGCCAGGCCGACGAAGAGGATTGAGCCGTCGCTGCCTGCGGCGAAACCGCACTTGAACTCGAGTGCCGTTTTCCTATTCTGGTAATGCATCGTGCTTCGCGTGTCCTACAAGGACACATAGCGCTGCAAGCATGAAACGCGCCCCTCAAAAAGACCGGCGCAATCTGCCGCGTGGAGACCTCAAATGGCCAAGAAGATCGTCAACCTGTTGATTTTGATGCCGCTCGGCGTCATCCTCATCGTCTTCTGCGTCGCCAACCGGCAGAGCGTCACGCTCGCCTTCAATCCGTTCCGGCCGGAAGACCAGGTGCTTGCAGTTTCCGCGCCCTTCTTCGTCTTCCTGGTCGTCGCGCTGATCACGGGCATGCTGATCGGGGCGGCCGCCACCTGGTTCAGCCAGGGCAAACACCGCAAGCGCGCCCGCACCGAGGCCAAGGAAGCCATCCGCTGGCATAGCGAGGCCGACCGCCACAAGAACCGCGCCGAGGAAATCGCCGGGCAGCTGCCGGCGCGGTAAAACTGGTATTCGATAGGCTCGGGTTCGGCGGCCGGCTTTCGGCGGCCGTCAAACCGGAAAAAAGCTCAGTTCCTCATAGTCGCCCTCCGGCGAGGCGCCGTTGCCGGTCACGCGGAAACCGTGAGCGAGGTAGAACGCCTTTGCCCGCCGGTTCTTCACCAGGCACTTTAGCCGATACCGGTGCTGCGGCCATTCCGGCAGGGCTTGCAGCAGCGCCGTGCCTGCACCCTGACCCTGGAATTCCAGTTTTAGGTAGAGCATGTGGATGAAATCGTCCTCCGGCCAAAGCGACAGGAAGCCGGCGACGCTGCCGCTTTCATGCGCGCAGACGAAGACCGTTTCGCCATTGGTATGGGCGGCGAAATCCTCGCGATGGAATTTGCCCGGATCGACCCAGACGAATGTTTCGCGGCGCACGGAAAGGTAAATCTCCGCAAGCACGTCCTGGTCTTCCGCCCGCGGCGGCCTGATGGTCCACATTATGGTGCCGATTTAAACAAACCCTCCGCCCGCGCCAAGCCTAATCGGCCGCCATCTTCGCGACGACGGCGGCATTGAAATCCGAAAAGAACCCTTCGGCGAGCTTCTGCGAGGCCGAATCGAGCAGGCGGGCGCCGAGCTGGGCGAGCCCGCCGCCGAGTTCGGCCTTCGACCGGTAGTGCAGGATCGTCTCGGCGCCCCTTTCCTCAAGCACGATATCGGCGCTGCCCCTGGCGAAGCCGGCAAGACCGCCCTTGCCTTCGGCCGATAGCGTATAGCTCTTCGGCGCATCGACATTGGAAAGCGTCAGCAGCCCGTGGAAGGTGGCAGACAGCAGGCTGAACTTGACCTTGATCGTCGCCTCGAAAGCGCTCGGCGACAGCCGCTCGATGCTCTGGCAGCCCGGAATGCAGCCACGCATGATCTCGGGATCGTTGAGCGCTGCCCAGACGACGTCCCGCGGCGCGGCGATGCGTTCTTCGCCGGTGAAATCCATTCGATGGCCCCATCTTCGATTCGCTCATCTTATCCCAGCGGGAAAGCGCTTTGCCAAGGCGGCACGGAATGTTATCTGCCGGGTTGCGATCTGACACGCACCTGACACACAAGGACGGGCCGATGAACGACGAACTGAAGCCCTGGAGCGTGACGGCAAGCCGCATCACCTATGAGGATCGCTGGATCCGTGTCCGGAGCGACGATTGCATCACGGCCGATGGAATCGTCGTCGCGCCCTTCCATGTGCTCGATTATCCCGACTGGATCAACGTCATCCCTGTGATGCCCGACGGACGCGTGCTGCTGACGCGGGAATATCGACATGGCCGCGGCGAAATCGTGCTCGGTCTGGTCGCCGGCAGCCTCGAACCCGGCGACAGCAAGACCGGCGATGCGGCGATGGCGGCGGCCGAGCGCGAACTCCGGGAGGAGACCGGCTATCAAGCCTCGACCTTCGTCAAGCTTCTCACCTCCTATCCGAATGCCGCCAGCCACAGCAATATGGTGACGAGCTGGCTGGCGCTTGGTCTCAGCCGGGCCGGCGAACCGTCTTTCGACCCGGGCGAGAAGGTCGAGCTGCTGTTTGCGGATCTTGCTGCCATCCTCGCCGAGTTGCAGTCCGGCGCGGTCATCATGCAGTCTATGCATGTCGCAGCCCTCTATGCGGCGGAAAGCTGGCTTCGCACAGAGGCCTCCGAGAGCTTGAAATAGGCGCCGCGCCGAGAAAACCCTGTCCGCTTGCCCGGGCTGGCCGGCAGCGCAGTTGATCCGCCCCGCTTTTCTGGGCTACTGCATATTCAAAGTGCCGCAGCGCGCTTTGCGCGTTTCAAAAGACGCGCGGGGCCTGCAGCCGACGCAAAGCCGATAAGACACCCCGACAGAGACGCGGAAGAGCACGTTGAAACAGAGAGAAGGCCGGCCGGGCCAGAAGAAAACATCAGGTCCATCCGGTGAAAGCCGCAGGGACGATCGGGCAGGCCGGCCGCCGAAGCCGGTCGCGCGGCCTGCGGCAAGCCGTGAGGCGGTGCGCGAGGCTGCTGTGCCTGCTGCTGTCGTGCGTCCCCTGATGACACGTAGCGGCGAGCGTCCGACCGAGCGCGTGCCGGTCATCCTCGAATCGCTCGGGGCAGGCGACTTCCATCTGATCGACAGCGGCAACGGCGAAAAGCTCGAGCAATACGGCCCCTATCGCATCATCCGTCCGGAAGCCCAGGCGCTGTGGCGGCCTTCTCTGGCGCCCCAGGTCTGGGAAAAGGTCGATGCCGCCTTCACCGGCGACACCGACGAGGAAGGCACCGGCCGCTGGCGCTTCCCGAAGGCGGCGCTCGGCGAGACCTGGCCGCTCAACCTGCTCGGCGTCGATTTCCTCGGCCGCTTCACCTCCTTCCGCCATGTCGGCGTCTTCCCCGAACAGATCGTCCACTGGAGCTGGATGAAGGATGAGGTCGAAAAGGCCGGCCGGCCGCTGAAAGTGCTAAACCTCTTCGGTTATACCGGCGTCGCCTCGCTGGTTGCCGCCGCAGCCGGCGCCGAGGTCACCCATGTCGACGCCTCGAAGAAGGCGATCGGCTGGGCGCGGGAAAACCAGGCGCTCGGGCGCATGGAGAAGCTGCCGATCCGCTGGATCTGCGAGGATGCGATGAAATTCATCCTGCGCGAGGAACGCCGCGGCAGCCAGTACGATATCATCCTCACCGATCCGCCGAAATTCGGCCGTGGCCCCAATGGCGAAGTCTGGCATCTCTTCGAGCATCTGCCGTTGATGCTCGATGTCTGCCGCGAGATCCTGTCGCCGAAGGCGGTGGGCCTAGTGCTGACGGCCTATTCGATCCGCGCCAGCTTCTATTCGATCCACGAGCTGATGCGCGAGACGATGCGGGGCGCCGGCGGCGTGGTCGAATCCGGCGAGCTGGTGATTCGCGAAGCCGGTACCGACGGCAGGACGCCGGGCCGCGCGCTTTCCACCTCCCTCTTTTCCCGCTGGGTGCCGAAATGAGCAAGGACTTTCATGACCAGGGGCCGCGCAGGGTCGGACAGGTGAAGGAAGTCACTTCGCTCGCCAATCCGATCATCAAGGATATCAAGGCGCTGACCAACAAGAAATCGCGCGAGGAAAGCGGTACTTTCCTGGCCGAAGGACTGAAGCTCGTCATCGATGCGATCGAACTCGGCTGGGCGATCCGCACGCTGGTCTATGCCAAGGGCGCCAAGGGCAAGCCGCTGGTCGAGCAGATGGCGGCAAAGACCGTCGCCTCGGGCGGGCTGGTGCTCGAGGTCAGCGAAAAGGTGATCGCCTCGATCACCCGCCGCGACAATCCGCAGATGGTCGTCGGCATCTTTGAACAGCGCTGGACACCGCTGAAGGGTATCCGGCTGAGCGAGGGCGAGACATGGGTGGCGCTCGATCGGGTACGCGACCCCGGCAATCTCGGCACCATCATCCGCACGGCCGATGCGGCAGGCGCTTCCGGCATCATACTTCTCGGAGAAACGACCGATCCCTTCTCGCTCGAAACGGTGCGGGCAACCATGGGCTCGGTCTTTGCCGTTCCGGTCGCGCGGGCGACGCCTGAGGAATTCATCGCCTGGCGGAAATCGGCCGGCGTCTCCGTCGTCGCGACACATCTTGCCGGCGCGGTCGATTACCGGACGATCGACTACCGGAAAAAGCCCGTCGTGCTGTTGATGGGCAACGAACAATCCGGCCTGCCCGAGCAGTTGGCCAGGGAGGCCGACGCGCTTGCCCGCATTCCGCAGCAGGGCCGCGCCGATTCACTCAACCTCGCCGTCGCCACCGCCGTCATGCTTTTCGAGGCACGCCGCCATCTCCTCTCACTTGCCGAGGGCAAATGACCGAACAGACGCATGCACGCCCGGCGCTGTTTTCGCGCCCGGCACCGATCCTCTTCTTCATCGTCGTCGCCGTTCTGATCGACCAGGCCGTCAAGATCGCCGTTGATCATTACCTGCCGCTGCAGGAGGCGGTGCCCGTTATTCCCATGCTGGCGCTCTACCGGACCTACAATCTCGGCGTCGCCTTTTCGATGCTATCAGGCATGGACGGCTGGTTCATCGTCGGCATGCGGCTCATTATCGTCGCCTTCGTCATCTGGCTATGGTACCGCACGGCAAAGGATCGCTGGATCGCTCATCTCGGTTATGCGCTGATCATCGCAGGCGCGATCGGCAATCTCGTTGACCGCTTCGCCTATGGGCATGTGATCGATTACATTCTTTTCTACACCGAGAGCTGGTCATTCGCGGTCTTCAATCTCGCCGACAGTTTCATCACCATCGGCGCCGGCTGCGTCATTCTCGACGAACTGCTGCTGCCGAAAAAGGCCGGCCGCTAAAATCTTATCGAAATCCTGAAGGCATTCGGAACGGGCCTCATGTTAGCAAGATAGCATGCAGAACCTGGGACAGTTGCAGGAAAGATTGTCCGCCGCCTTCGGTGGACCCGCCGCCAAGCCGCATGAGAAGCGGATGGAGGTCCTTTCCCCGCGGCCGAACGCAGCGGCAACCCGGGGCGCCGATGACCGCCAGGGCGGGCCTGCACCGACACGGCGCCTGCTGTTCTATTGGCTTGGCGGCGCCGGCCTTCTTGCCGCAACGATCCTGATGCTGCTTGCCCACGCCGGCGACCCGCTGCTGCTTTCGGGTGGTCTCGTCATCCTTGGCCTGGCCGTCATCGCCAGCTATGCCCTGTTGATGATTCGCTCGCGCAGGGCCGGGCAGCGCCCCGGTCAACCCATGCCGGATTGGGACGCCGGCGTAAAGCTGTTCGCCGACGTGCACGACGTGCTCGGCGACATCACGGTCAGCCGCACCATGGACCGGCGCATCATCTCCGCCAACGATACTTTTCGCCGCCTGACCGGGCGGCTGCGTCCGGAAGGACGCACCTGCGAGGAGATCGGGATTGCCTTCCGCCCCGGCCCGGTACCGCATTGCTACGACGTCGAGATTTCGACGCCGGAGGGCCAGCGCATCTTCCTCTGGCGCGATGTCGTCACCCGCGACCCGGCAAACGGCCGCCTGCTGCTGCAGAGCGTTGCCCGCGACGTGACCGACGAGCGGCTGATCGCACAGGGCCGCGAGGAGGCTCGCCAGAAGGCCGAGTATAACAGCGCCGCCAAATCGAGGCTGCTTGCCACCGTCAGCCACGAGGTGCGCACGCCGCTTTCCGGCATCCTCGGCATGACGCATCTGATCGCCGAGACGCGGCTGACGCAGGAGCAGCAGAACTATCTCGCAAACATCCGCCAGTCCGGCCACGCCTTGACGCAGCTCGTCGAGGATCTGCTCGACTTCTCCACCATCGAAGTCGGCCGCTTCGCGCTGCACCCGCGTTCGGAATCGCTGCGCAAACTGCTGGAAAGCGTCGTCGAGATGCTCGCCCACCGGGCGCATGAAAAGGGGATCGAGATCGGCGCCACCGTGTCATCCGACGTGCCCGAAAATATGAGCTTCGACCCGGCGCGGCTGCGCCAGGTCCTCTTCAACGTCATCGGCAATGCCGTGAAGTTCACCCAGGTCGGCGGCGTCTTCATCCGCGTGTCGCTCGACGCCGGCGACTTGCTGATCACCGTCACCGATAGCGGTCCCGGCATGACGGCGGAGGAGCAGGCGCGCGTCTTCGGCGAGTTCGAGCAGGGCGGGAGCGTTGCCGACAAGAGCAGCGGGACCGGGCTCGGCCTTGCCATCTCCGCCCGCATCATGCGCGAATTCAACGGCGCGCTGACGGTTGCCAGCGAAATGGGCAGAGGCAGCGAATTCACCATCCGCTTCCCTGTCGATATCGGCAGCGAGCGCCCCGACCGGCGAAACACGCTGCTTGCCGGCAACAGTGTCGTACTGCTGGCGCCGGCAGGTGCGGCGCGCGCTGCCATCGCCGAAACGATCACTGCGCTCGGCGGCCTCTGCCATCTCGTCGGCGACGGCGAGACGGCGCGGGCAACGCTGCTCGAACTGGCGAGGGGCGGACGGCGGCCAACCGACATCATCATCGACCATCGCATGTCGGCGGAATTTTCCGCTCATCTTGCCGATCGCGCCGAAATCGCCGCACTTGGCCTGCGCAAGGTCCTGCTCGTCAATCCGGAAGAGCGCAGCGCCCATCCGCTCGACCTCTTCGATGCCTGGCTGATCCGGCCGCTGCGCGAACAGTCGCTGATCGACGTGCTGCGCGGGCGCATGCGCGGCATGGAGAAGCGCGATGCGCTGAACGACAACCAGCCGGGTTTCGGGCTTTCGGTGGCGGAGACGCTGGTTGCCGCCAGCGGGCTCAGCATCCTGCTCGGCGAAGACGATCCGATCAATGCCATGCTGGTGCGTGTCGTTCTAGAAAAGGGCGGGCACAAGGTGCGCCATGTCGAAGATTTCGAGACACTGCTCGACTGCGCGCTCTGCGAGGCCAATGCCCGGCCCGATATCATCATCAGCGATCTCTCGATGCCAGGCGGCAACGGTATCGACATGCTGGGACGCCTGCGCGGCCACGAGCGGCGGCTCGATCTCGCGCCGGTGCCGGTGATCGTACTGACCGCCGACAAGAGCGACGAATCACGCCGCCAAGTCTTGCTCAACGGCGCCAATCGCGTCATGATAAAGCCGGTCGATCCGGTGCGGCTGCTGACCGAAGTTCAGGCGGTTGCCGCCCTTTCCGCCCGCCGGGCAGAGGCGCGGTGAGCGCCTCAGAAACCGGCACGCTTCTTGCGCTTGGAAATTCAAAATGTCACTTTCCTGTCGTAGAGAAGTGTTTTATGGCGTCGATAAGCCGGTAACGGGAGAATCGTCATGTCCGCCATCGACATCCTGAATCGTGACACCACCGCGGAGGCTGCACGGCCCTCGACGGCTGCTGTGCAGAAGGACGGCGATATCCTCGGCCGCATCGGCAATCTGGAGACCCGCCTTGCCCGCACGGCACGCGAGATCGATGCCGCCCAGGCCGTGCGTTACCGCGTCTTCGTCGACGAAATGAAGGCGCAGCTGCCGCTGGACGCCATGCGCCGCCAGCGCGATGTCGATGCCTATGACGCTGTCTGCGATCATCTTCTCGTGCTCGACCGCTCGATCGAGGGCGACCCGGAAGACCAGATCGTCGGCACCTACCGTCTGCTGCGTCAGGATGTCGCCATCGCCAATGGCGGTTTTTACTCGGCTTCCGAATTCGAAATCGAAGGCCTCATCGCCAAACATCCGGACAAGCGCTTCATGGAGCTCGGCCGCTCCTGCGTGCTGCCGGAATACCGCACCAAGCGCACCGTCGAGCTCCTGTGGCAGGGCAACTGGGCCTACGCGCTGAAGCACGGCGTCAGCGCCATGTTCGGCTGCGCCTCTTTCCCCGGCGTCTATCTCGAAAGCCACGCGCTGGCGCTGTCCTTCCTCTACCACAATGTGCTGGCGAAAAACGAATGGGCCGTCGGCGCCCTGCCGCATCTGGCCCGCAACATGGACCTGATGCCGGTCGAGGCCATCAACCCGAAGCGGGCACTGATGGCCCTGCCGCCGCTGATCAAGGGCTATCTGCGCCTCGGTGCGATGGTCGGCTCCCACGCGGTCGTCGATCATGCCTTCAACACGACCGACGTGCTGATCGTGCTGCCGATCTCCAGCATTTCGGACCGTTATCTGAATTATTACGGCGCCGACGCCGGCCGCTTCGCGAGCTGAACACCGGGGATCGTCAGCCAAAGGCTTGACGATCTCTGGGCATCCCTTCATTCTGACATCGCGTTTTCCGTGGGGCGCATCGGCATCGTGCCGGCTGGGCTATGCCCGCCCATAATCTTCAACCATGCGCCATGCCTAATTTCGAAAACCTCCGCAAGCGAGCCAAGCTCTATAAACGCTGGCATCAGGACAGATATTATCCGGTCGCCGCTCAAATCCGGCAATGGCTTCCCCGATACTCCAGCCTGAACGACCTTGAGATCCTCAAGCTGGATTTCAAGCTCGCCGAGGCGCAGGAACTGGTGGCGGCGAAGGAAGGTTTCGAAAGCTGGACGGCGCTGAAACAAGGACTGGCAAATATGGAAACGCCCCTCCAGACAAGACCCGAAAAGCCGACTTTCATCGATGCGCAGCCGCAGCTCTTCGTCCGCGATATCGCCACTTCCTGCGATTTCTACACCGGCAAGCTCGGCTTCGAACTCGCCTTCATGTATGGCGAGCCGCCGTTTTACGCGCAGGTTTTCCGGGGCGCGGCGCGGCTCAATTTCCGATCCTCCGACGTGCCTTTGTTCTATTCGGATTTCCGGCTTCGGGAAGAGGATGCGCTGTCGGCGAGCATCACGCTCGACGACGCTAGGGCACTGTTCCTGGAATACACGGCATTGGACGTCCCTTTTCATCAGAGCCTCAGGGCCGAACCATGGGGCGCCCAGACCTTCATCATCCGCGATCCCGACGGTAATCTCATCGCCTTTGCAAGCTGACCGCCAGCGGGACGCAGGCTATGCAATGGGATGCGTTCCCATCGGGACAGCTAAGCCTGTCACCGAAACAGCCGGATCGGACCGGGATAGAGCGCGACCGTCTCATCGCTCGTCAGCAGCTGGATGCCTTCGACGATCAGCAGTTTAGCGTAAACTCGCCGCCTGTGTGAAGCCGGGTAAGGATAGTCCCACAAAAAGTTGTGCCCGGCCAACGCGCGGTCGGCCGGCACAGAATGCCGTCTCATCTTCAGGACGTGTTTACGACACCCCGTAGGCGGCGATCGCCGCCATGTTGACGATGTCGCTGTCCTTGGCGCCCATCGAGGTGATCTGCACCGGCTTGTCGAGACCGACGAGGATCGGGCCGATCACCGTGGAACCCCCGAGCTCCTGCAGCATCTTGGTCGAGATCGAGGCCGAGTGGAAAGCCGGCATGACGAGCACGTTGGCGGGGCCGGAAAGGCGGCAGAAGGGATATTGCTCCATCACCTTGCGGTTCAGAGCGACGTCGGCAGCCATCTCGCCGTCATATTCGAAATCGACACGGCGCTTGTCGAGGATCTTGACCGCCTCACGCACCCGCTCGGAACGTTCGCCCGAGGGATGGCCGAAGGTGGAATAGGCCAGCATGGCGACACGCGGCGGATAACCCATGCGCCGCGCGAGACCGGCCGCCTCTTCGGCGATATCGGCAAGCTCCTCGGCCGTCGGCATGTCGTGCACCGCCGTATCGGCAACGAAGACCGTGCGACCGCGGCAGAGCGCCAGCGACACGCCGATGACACGGTGGCCGGGCTTCTCGTCGATGCAGCGGCGCACATCCTCGAGTGCCGTCGAATAGTTGCGGGTGATGCCCGTCACCATGCCGTCGGCATCGCCAAGCGCCACCATGGTGGCGGCGAAGTGGTTGCGGTCGTTGTGGATCAGCCGCTGGGCGTCGCGGTGGAGATAACCGTGCCGCTGCAGCCGGGCATAGAGATAGTCGATATAGGCCTCGACCCGGGTCGAAAGCCGGGCATTGACGATTTCGAGGCCCGGCCGGTTGAGATCGATGCCGGCGCGTTCTGCCGTCGCCCGGATCAGGTCCTCGCGGCCGAGCAGGATGGCGGTGCCGAGCTGCTGGTTGGCGTAGGACATCGCCGCACGCAGGACCTGTTCTTCCTCGGCCTCGGCAAAGACGATGCGCTTCGGACGGCGGCGGACGCGCTCGTAAAGGCTGGCGAGCGTCGAGGCGATCGGATCGCGGCGCGCCGAAAGCTCGCGGGCATAACCGGCCATGTCGGTGATGACCTTGCGGGCGACGCCGCTTTCGATCGCGGCTTGCGCGACCGCCACCGGGATCGCCGAGATCAGGCGCGGATCGAAGGGAACGGGGATGATGTATTGCGAGCCGAAACGCGGCCGGTTGCCCTGATAGGCGGCAACCACGTCATCGGGCACGTCCTCGCGGGCAAGGTTTGCCAGCGCGTTGACGGCGGCAATCTTCATCGCGTCGTTGATTGTGGAGGCGCGCACATCGAGAGCGCCGCGGAAGATATAGGGAAAGCCGAGGACATTGTTGACCTGGTTCGGATAGTCCGAACGGCCGGTCGCCATGATGGCGTCGTCGCGGATGCGGGCCACCTCTTCCGGGGTGATCTCGGGATCGGGATTGGCCATGGCGAAGATGATCGGCCGCTCCGCCATCGAGCGGATCATCTTGGCCGAAAACGCGCCCTGCTGCGACAGGCCGAAGACGACGTCGGCACCCTTCATCGCCTCTTCCAGCGTGCGCGTGTCGGTCTTTGCCGCATGCGCCGATTTCCACTGGTTCATGCCCTCGGTGCGGCCCTGATAGATGACGCCCTTGGTATCGCAGAGGATGACGTTCTCAGGCGCAAAACCCATCGCCTTGATGAGTTCGACGCAGGCGATCGCCGCAGCACCGGCACCGTTGCAGACGAGCTTCGTCGTCTTCAGGTCGCGACCGGTCAGCTCCAGCGCGTTGATCAGGCCGGCGGCGGCGATGATCGCCGTTCCATGCTGGTCGTCATGGAAGACCGGGATGTCCATCAGCTCGCGCAGCCGGCTTTCGATGACGAAACAATCCGGCGCCTTGATATCCTCGAGGTTGATGCCGCCGAAGGAAGGACCGAGGAAGCGCACGCAGTTGATGAACTCGTCGACATTTTCCGTATCGATCTCGAGGTCGATGGAATCGACATCGGCGAAGCGCTTGAACAGCACCGCCTTGCCTTCCATGACCGGTTTGGACGCCAGCGCGCCGAGATTGCCGAGGCCGAGGATCGCCGTGCCGTTGGAAATGACGGCGACCATATTGCCGCGCGCCGTATAATCGTAGGCTGTCTGCGGATCGGCGGCGATCGCCTTGACGGGCACGGCAACACCCGGCGAATAGGCAAGCGAGAGGTCGCGTTGCGTCGCCATCGGCTTGGTCGGGTTGATCTCCAGCTTGCCGGGCCGGCCCATTGCGTGAAAATCGAGCGCCTCCTGGTCGGTAACTGAGGTCACCGGCCGGTCCTTCTTATCGATATCGGGCATAAATCCTCCAACGTCCTGTGGGTGACGCTTTGCTCTTCCTCAAATGCTGTTGTCATCTATAGCGGCGCGCGGATAGGGTTGGCACCTGTTTTTTTGGGAAAAACTGCACCTCCGTGAACGCACGAATAGACACAGGGAATGAAGCCTTTTCGGCGGCCGAGCTCGCCACGGCGGAAAGCCGTGCCTCGGCGACGCCGATGATGGAGCAATATATCGAGATCAAGGCGAACAATCCGGGTTCGCTTCTGTTCTATCGCATGGGCGACTTCTACGAGCTGTTCTTCGAGGATGCGCTGGAAGCCTCGCGCGCGCTCGGCATCACGCTGACGAAGCGCGGCCAGCACATGGGCCAGGATATTCCGATGTGCGGCGTTCCGGTGCAGGCGGCCGACGATTATCTGCAGAAGCTAATTTCACTCGGCTTCCGCGTCGCCGTCTGCGAGCAGATCGAGGATCCCGCGGAAGCGAAAAAACGCGGCGGAAAATCCGTCGTCAAGCGCGACGTCGTGCGCCTCGTCACACCCGGCACGATCACCGAGGAGAAGCTGCTTTCGCCCTCGGAATCCAACTATCTGATGGCGCTGACCCGCATTCGCGCCAGCGGCGAGGCTTTGCTGGCGCTTGCCTGGATCGATATTTCCACAGGCGTCTTCCGGCTTGCCGAGACCGAAGCCTCGCGGCTCCTTGCCGATATCCTGCGCATCGATCCGCGCGAGCTCATCCTGCCCGACACGATGTTTCACGATCCCGAACTCAAGCCGGTCTTCGACGTGCTCGGCCGCATAGCCGTGCCGCAGCCTTCCGTGCTCTTCGACAGCGCCAGCGCGGAAGGCCGGATCGCGCGGTATTTCGGCGTCGCGACGCTCGACGGCTTCGGCACCTTCTCGCGCGCCGAACTTGCGGCCGCAGCGGCAGCCGTCGCCTATGTCGAGAAGACGCAGATCGCCGAGCGGCCACCGCTTGGAAAGCCGGAGCGGGAAAGTGCGGCTTCGACGCTGTTCATCGACCCAGCCACCCGCGCCAATCTCGAACTTGCCCGCACGCTATCCGGCAATCGCAACGGTTCGCTGTTGAAGGCGATCGACCGCACCGTTACCGGCGGCGGCGCCAGGCTTCTTGCCGAGCGGCTGATGTCGCCGCTGACCGACCCTGCTCGCATCAATGCGCGGCTCGATTCGATCGGCTTCCTGATCGACGAGCCCCTGCTTTGCGGCAATCTGCGCGACACGCTGAAACATGTGCCCGACATGCCGCGCGCCCTGTCTCGCCTGGCACTCGACCGCGGCGGCCCGCGCGATCTCTCAGCGATACGCCACGGTCTTGACGCGGCGAGCGGAGTTGCGGCGATGCTCGGCAAGGCGATGCTGCCCGAAGAGCTCGGCCAGGCGCTATCCGAGCTGCAGGCCCTTCCCGCGGCCCTGGAAAAACTGCTTGCCGAAACGCTCGCCGACGAATTGCCGCTGTTGAAGCGCGATGGCGGCTTCCTGCGCGACGGCGCCAGCGCCGAGCTCGACGAAGTCCGGGCACTGCGCGACCAGTCGCGTCGCGTCATCGCCGGCCTGCAACTGCAATATGCCGAGGAGACCGGCATCCGGTCGCTGAAGATCAAGCACAACAACGTCCTCGGCTATTTCATCGAAGTCACCGCCGGCAACGCCTCGCCGATGACGGAGACGGCGGACGCGAAGGCCCGCTTCATCCACCGCCAGACCATGGCGAACGCGATGCGCTTCACCACGACCGAACTTGCCGACCTCGAAAGCCGCATCGCCAATGCCGCCGACCAGGCGCTGACGATCGAGCTCGAAGCCTTCGACAGGATGACGGCGGCCGTCGTTGCCGAAGCCGAGGCGATCAAAGCGGGTGCCCGGGCGCTTGCCGTCATCGACGTCGCCGCAGGCTTGGCGCTTCTCGCCGAGGAGCAGGCCTATTGCCGCCCGCAGGTCGACGGCTCGAAGATGTTTGCCATCGAGGGCGGGCGCCACCCGGTCGTCGAGCAGGCGCTGCGGCGGCAGGCGGGCGGCCCCTTCGTCGCCAATCATTGCGATCTGTCGCCGAGGACCGGCGACCGGGACGGGGCGATCTGGCTGCTGACCGGCCCGAACATGGGCGGCAAGTCGACCTTCCTGCGCCAGAACGCGCTGATATCGATCCTGGCGCAGATGGGCTCCTTCGTGCCGGCGACATCAGCCCATATCGGCATCGTCGACCGGCTTTTCTCGCGTGTCGGCGCCTCAGACGACCTGGCGCGCGGGCGTTCCACTTTCATGGTCGAGATGGTGGAAACGGCTGCGATCCTCAACCAGGCGAGCGACCGTTCGCTCGTCATTCTCGACGAGATCGGCCGCGGCACCGCCACCTTCGACGGTCTTTCGATCGCCTGGGCCGCCGTCGAGCACCTGCATGAGGCCAATCGCTGCCGCGGCCTCTTCGCCACGCATTTCCACGAACTGACCGTGCTTTCGGAAAAGCTTGGCCGGCTATCGAACGCGACGATGCGCGTCAAGGAATGGGACGGCGACGTCATCTTCCTGCACGAGGTCGGGCCGGGTGCGGCGGACCGCTCCTACGGCATCCAGGTCGCCCGCCTTGCCGGGCTTCCGGCCTCGGTCGTGGCGCGGGCCCGCGACGTGCTCACCCGTCTCGAAGATGCCGACCGTAAGAACCCGGCGAGCCAGCTGATCGACGACCTGCCGCTGTTCCAGGTGGCGGTGCGCCGCGAGGAAACGGCTCGCGGACCTTCCAAGGTCGAGGAGGCGCTGAAGGCGATGAGCCTTGACGATATGACGCCGCGCGAAGCCATGGATGCGCTTTACGACCTCAAGAAGAAGCTGAAATAGGAGTAGCGCGCCATGTTCATGGAAAAACTGGTTCGCGAAACCGAGCGCCTCTCGCTCATCTGCTCCATGCTCGATACGATGCGGCGCGCCGATAAGGACCGCAATGCCCGCGGCTGGACGTCGCCGATCGGCATGCTGAAAATCACCCGCTGCTGCGCTGTGATCTCAGAGCTCGGAACCTCGATTGCCAAGGCCGGCTATCGCGAATGCGACAGGCAGGCGCTCGAGGAGATCATGCGCGAGACACGGCAGGTGCTGCATTTGCTGAATGCGCGGGCCGCCGGCTGAAGATCTTCGAGAAAGCCGGCGCCTTGTGTCAAAGCGCCGTCGCCTGTTGCGGCGAACCAACACCATTTCGCCAAATTTAAAGGTTCTTGCAGTATGAAGGCCCGTGTCAATCGCCGGGCAAAGGGGCTATAGCGCATGCAGACGAAACAAGCGGCAGGCCGTGAACCGGCAATCCGGCATGAACAGGAAACCGCCCCGGCGACAGCGATGCGCAACATCGATTTCTCCAATATCCTCGACGTCGAGCTCCTGCAGAAGCAGTGTGACGCCGTTGCCGAGGCCAACCGGAACCGGCCCGACGTCCTGCGTGCCGATCTTCTGGCGGTGCTGAAGAAGGCGAGCATCGAAGGCCGGCAGAAGGCACGCGAGGCACTGATGGCTGATGGCGGCGGGCTCAACTGCGCCTACCGGATTTCCTGGCTGCAGGACCAGATCACCACCGTCCTCTACAATTTCGCCACCGCCCATATCTTTCCGCAGCAGAAAGACAAGTTCGCAGTGACCGCCGTCGGCGGCTACGGCCGCGACACGCTGGCGCCGGGCTCCGATATCGACCTGCTGTTCCTCTTCCTGCCGAGGCCCGCCGAAGAGACGCACAAGGCGGTCGAATTCATGCTCTACGTGCTCTGGGATATGGGCTTCAAGGTCGGCCACGCCACTCGCACGGTGGAGGAATGCATTGCGCTTTCCAAGTCCGACATGACGATCCGCACCGCCATCCTGGAAATGCGCTACATCTGCGGCCTGCAGCGGCTGGAAACCGAGCTCGAGACCCGCTTCGACAAGGAGATCGTCACCGGCACCGGGCCGGAATTCATCGCTGCCAAGCTGGCCGAGCGCGACGAGCGCCACCGCAAGGCGGGCGACACGCGTTATCTCGTCGAACCGAACGTCAAGGAAGGCAAGGGCGGGCTTCGCGACCTGCACACGCTGTTCTGGATCTCGAAATATTATTATCACGTGCGCGACCAGGCGGAGCTGGTCAAGCTCGGCGTGCTCTCCAAGCATGAATACCGCCTGCTTGAGAAAGCCGACGATTTTCTCTGGGCGGTGCGCTGCCATATGCACTTCCTGACCGGCAAGGCCGAGGAGCGCCTGTCCTTCGATATCCAGCGCGAGATCGCCGAAGCCTTCGGCTATCACACCCGCCCGGGCCTTTCGGCCGTCGAGCGCTTCATGAAGCACTATTTCCTCGTCGCCAAGGATGTCGGCGATCTCACGCGCATCCTGTGCGCTGCGCTCGAAGACCAGCAGGCGAAGTCGATCCCGGGCCTCACCGGCGTCATCAGCCGCTTCACCCATCGCAACCGCAAGATCGCCGGCAGCGTCGAATTCGTCGAAGACCGCGGCCGTATTGCGCTGGCCGACCCCGAAGTCTTCAAGCGCGATCCCGTCAACATCATTCGGCTCTTCCACGTCGCCGACATCAACGGGCTGGAATTCCATCCGGACGCGCTGAAACGCGTCACCCGTTCCCTCGCTTTGATCGACAACGCCTTGCGGGAAAACGACGAGGCGAACCGGCTGTTCCTGTCGATCCTGACGTCGAAGCGGGATCCGGCGCTCATCCTGCGCCGGATGAACGAGGCTGGCGTGCTCGGCCGCTTCATCCCCGAATTCGGCAAGATCGTCGCGATGATGCAGTTCAACATGTATCACCACTATACGGTCGACGAACATCTGATCCGCACCGTCGACATTCTCTCCGAGATCGACAAGGGGCGCGCCGAGGATCTGCATCCGCTCGCCAATAAGCTGATGCCTGGCATCGAAGACCGCGAGGCGCTTTATCTCGCCGTTCTCCTCCACGACATTGCCAAAGGCCGCCAGGAGGATCATTCGATCGCCGGGGCCCGCGTCGCCCGCAAGCTCTGCGCCCGCTTCGGCCTGTCGCAGAAGCAGACAGAAATCGTCGTCTGGCTGATCGAAGAACATCTGACCATGTCGATGGTGGCGCAGACCCGCGACCTCACCGACCGCAAGACAATCACCGATTTCGCCGACCGTGTGCAGTCTCTCGACCGGCTGAAGATGCTCTTGATCCTGACGATCTGCGATATCCGCGCCGTCGGTCCGGGTGTGTGGAACGGCTGGAAGGGTCAGTTGCTGCGCACGCTCTATTATGAGACCGAGCTGCTGCTCGCCGGCGGCTTTTCGGAGGTCTCCCGCAAGGAGCGGGCCAATGCCGCCGCCGACGCGCTGCGGGCCGCACTCGCGGACTGGAGCCAGAAGGACCGCAACATCTATACCAAGCTGCACTACCAGCCCTATCTGCTCTCCGTGCCGCTGGAAGACCAGATCCGCCATGCCCATTTCATCCGCCAGGCGGATAAGGCGGGCCAGGCGCTCGCCACGACGGTGCGCACCGACAGTTTCCACGCGATCACCGAGATCACCGTGCTGTCGCCCGACCATCCGCGGCTGCTCGCCGTCATTGCCGGCGCCTGTGCCGCGGCCGGAGCCAACATCGTCGACGCGCAGATCTTCACGACATCGGACGGACGGGCGCTCGACACGATCCATGTGAGCCGCGAATTTACCGACGATGCCGACGAGCTGCGCCGGGCCGCGACGATCGGCCGGATGATCGAGGACGTGCTGTCCGGCCGCAAGCGCCTGCCCGAGGTCATCGCCACGCGCGCGCGCAACCGCAAGAAGAGCAAGGCCTTCGTCATTCCGCCTTCGGTCAACATCACCAACAGCCTGTCGAACAAGTTCACGGTCATCGAAGTCGAATGCCTCGACCGGCCGGGACTGCTGTCGGAGATCACCGCCGTACTTTCCGATCTGTCGCTCGACATCCAGTCGGCCCGCATCACCACCTTTGGCGAGAAGGTGATCGACACCTTCTACGTCACCGATCTGGTCGGCCAGAAAATATCAGGCGACAGCAAGCGCGCCAACATCACCGCCCGGATGAAGGCCGTCATGGCCGAGGAAGAAGACGAGCTGCGCGAGCGCATGCCCTCCGGCATCATCGCACCCGCCGCCACCGCCCGGACCCCGCCCGCCGCCGACAAGAAGGCCGGTTCCCCCATATGAGCCTAAACGCATGAGCCCAAACGCATGAGCCTCGTCAAGAAATTCGCGACCGTCGGCGGCGCCACCCTCGGCAGCCGCATCTTCGGCTTCGCCCGCGAAACGCTGATGGCTGCGGCGCTCGGAACCGGACCGATGGCCGACGTCTTCTACGCCGCCTTCCGCTTTCCGAATCTCTTCCGCCGGCTGTTTGCCGAGGGCGCCTTCAACGCCGCCTTCGTGCCGCTCTTTGCCAAAGAGATCGAGGCGAACGGCACGGATGGCGCCAAACGCTTTTCGGAAGAAGTGTTCGGCGTGCTGTTTTCGGTGCTGCTTCTCATCACTATCGTGATGGAGCTTGCCATGCCGCTGCTGGTGCGCTTCGTCATCGCGCCGGGCTTTGCCGACGATCCCGAAAAATTCTCGATCACGATCCGCATGGCGGCCGTGATGTTTCCCTATCTGATGTGCATGTCGCTGACGGCGATGATGAGCGGCATGCTGAATTCGCTGCATCATTTCTTCGCCGCCGCGATAGCACCGGTCTTCCTCAACGTGGTGATGATCGGAGCGCTGTTTTATGCGCTCTATACCGGCGCCGATCCGCTGGCGACGGCCTGGTACCTCTCCTGGGGCGTTCTAGCCGCCGGCGTCCTGCAGCTTGTCGTCGTCTATGTCGGCGTGCTTGCGGCCGGCATGAGCATCGGCTTCCGTTTCCCGAAGATGACGCCGAACGTCAAGCGGCTGCTGATCCTGGCGGTGCCGGCTGCGGTGACGGGCGGCATCACCCAGATCAACCAGCTGATCGGCCAGGCGATTGCGTCGTCCCGCGACGGCGCGATCGCAGCGCTGCAATATGCCGACCGCATCTATCAGCTGCCGCTCGGCGTCGTCGGCGTCGCTGTCGGCGTGGTGCTTCTGCCGGAACTTGCCCGAGCGCTGAAGGGCGGCAACCTGCGCGAGGCCGGAAACCTGCAGAACCGCTCGATCGAATTCGTGCTGTTCCTGACGATCCCCGCCGCCTTCGCGCTCTGGATCCTGTCCGACGAGATCATCCGCGTTCTCTACGAGCGTGGCGCCTTCCATCAGGAAAACACCGCCGTTGTCGGCTCGATCCTGGCGATTTACGGCATCGGCCTGCCGGCCTTCGTGCTGATCAAGGCGTTGCAGCCCGGCTTCTATGCCCGCGAGGACACCAAGACGCCGATGCGCTTTTCGGCCATCGCGGTTGCGGCCAACTGCGCCACGGCGCTGACCCTCTTTCCCTATATGGGCGCCCCCGGCATCGCCGTTGCCGAAGCCACCGCCGGCTGGATCAGCACCGTGCTGCTGTTTGCCACGCTTTTGCGCCGTGGCCACCTGACATGGGAATGGGCGCTGGCAAAGCGTACCGCCCTGCTGATCGTCGCTGCGGCCGTCATGGGTGCGGCCATCGTCTTCCTCAAGCAATATTGGGCGCCTTGGCTTGCTTCCGGCGCGCCGCTTCTCACCAAAATCGGCACCCTCGGGCTGCTGATTGCAATCGCCATGCTGATCTATTTCGCCGCCGCTTTCCTGGTCGGCGGGGCAAATCTCGGCATGATCCGACGCAATCTGAACCGAAAGCCGGCGCCGGCAAAGGACGGGTGAGGCCAGTCGTACCACCGTGACTCTGGCTACTTGATGGCTGTGGCTTGCGACCAGACAACCATCCAACGTTCGTCATGCCGCTCATAAGTGTCGGTGTGCCAGTAGTCGTTGAGGGCGACTTTGTGGCCACCGAAGACGACCTCCAACTGAGCGCGATACCGGAGAACGGCGACACCGTCATAAAGCCGCACGGCAATTTCAGCGGGCTGCCAGGTCAGGTATTTGATCTGCCCGGAGGCGATCGCACCCAGATATTCTTCCTTTGAAAGCGTGGCACCGATCGGCGTTATCAGCTGGAAGTCCGGAGCGTGAAGCTGTCGTGCCCGAACCATATCGGCGTTGATCAGGGCACGCAGCCTCGCGCGCTCCGTTTCGCGAAGAAGGTTGGCCTGACTGGCCGATTGGGATGCGTCGACGGTCGGGATTGTCATGTCCGTTCTCCAATTGAAGCTGGAGCATGATGCCGAAAACGTCAGCGGTTTTCGGCGACATCGTGCTCTAATAATCTGATTTGTAACAGGATTCTATCCTCAGGCCGACCAGCCTAAAATCATCCTGTTCTAAGGATCGTTCAATTCTCTCGGCATAGGCGGCGACTATGATGCAGTCACTGGCCGTCGCGTTGCCGGTTCTCCATTCGAGGTCGGCACCAATCCCAAGTCGATGAGGCTTTGGGCGCTGGCGCGGATGCATTGCTCTTCTGGACGTGAGCGCCACCCGAGGACGCGGTGGGCTTTTGCTGCACTGACACTAAGATCGCGATTGAGCTCATGAACAATGGTTCGTGCATCGGGGTCGGATTGCGCCATGACCCTGACGATCTCGTCAGAGACTTCGCGTGACGGCAGGCGGGAGGCATGGTCCGGAAAGGAATGAGCAAGAATGGCCACAAGGTCCTTGAGCCAGAAAAACCGTCCACCGATGATGAACCGTTGGCCGCCGGCAGCAGGATTGGTCATCGCTCGAATGTGGGCATCGGCGGTATCGCGCACATCCACGACGGAGAAGCCAAAGCGCGGGATACCGTTGAATCGTCCCGTCATCAAATGGTGGATCAATCCAACAGACGTCCCGAAATTCGGCCCGAGCAACGGCCCGAGGATCGTGCTTGGATTGATCACGGCCAGATCGAGCCCGACTTCATGAGCAAAGGCCCAGGCGGCCCGCTCAGTCAGCGTCTTGGATTTGTAATAGGGCGTCGCCCGCGGGCTTTCCGGGTCGGTCCAATTCTCTTCGGTAAAGGGCGCCTGCCCGTCGCCATGGTTGGTGGCAGCTATGGAGGATGTCAGAACCACACGTTTGACTTGTGCCCGATGCGCCTCGCGAAGCACGCGCAACGCACCGTCGCGGGCTGTCTGGATCAGTGCATTCGCATTTTCAGGATATCCCGGAGGGAAAGGCGATGCGGTGTGAATGACATAGTCGCATCCTTCGACAGCCGCAGCCCAACCGCCATCGCTATCAAGATCGGCCTGCACCAGACTGAGGTTTTGCAGTTGCCCGTCAGTGTGCGCTCCAAGCAGACCGACCGTCGCAGCGCTTGTACCGGTGCTGCGCAGGCTTCCTCTGACCCGATACCCCTGCTTGAGCAACTGCAAGGCAATGTGGCCTGCGAGAAATCCGCCAATGCCGGTCACCAGTACGTTGGCGCCATTAGAATTATCTGACGTGATACTCATGGGTATCTCCTGACTGCGCACCGATGCGCCTTCATCGACTTAGACAGATATACATTATTTGTCTACTCGTCTTTTGACAGAATGGTCACAAAATGCCAGTCTGTCCAAATGACGCAGACTAATCGAAAAATCGCCCAAATCCTGGATGCCGCCCTGCCGGTGTTCGTGCGTTTCGGCTTTCGCAAGACGTCCATGGCCGACATTGCGCGCGCCGCAGGTATTTCGCGAGCATCGCTCTATCTGAGTTTCAACAGCAAGGAAGAGCTTTTCCGAGCCGGCTCGATGCGGGCGCATACTCGCGCATTGGATGAGGTGGGAGCGGCTCTGGCAGGACAGGGGAACGCGTTTGACCGCATGGAAATGGCCATAGCAGTGTTTCAGCGGGAGTTAATCGCCCCTTTTGGCGGCAGTTCCGATGCAGAAGAACTGTTTGCCGCCAATATGGCCTTGGCTGCGGATATCACGCTCGACGCGCGGACACGGCTATTGACTATGCTGACACAGACGCTGAATGCCGCTGCGGAAGCCAAGGAAATCGATCTCGAACCACTGCAGGCCTCGCCTCATCAACTGGCCAATATCATGATGGCTGCAATGGACGGGATCAAACACGCGCAATGGAATGGCTCCAGCCTCGATGACGATACAAAACTATTCATGCGCCTCCTGCGGGCGGCGGTGACGACGCGGAGCGGCCAATAGAGGCGGTCACGGCAGGTTTTTTCGCGGCCACTGAATCGACGATCCTTAAGCCGGAATGGGAAAAGGCGGACCGCATGATCCCTCAGCAATCCACCCATCGTCGCTGCGGTCCAACGTCGACATGAATGATGCCATTGCAGTAGCTGCCGATGCCGCCGATGCCTGGCGCGCTTCTTGCAGCAGCAATGATCGTGCGCTCCGACAGGCCGGGCATCCTGAAATCGGCTGCCAGACATTTCCCGTGCAGGGACCCATGGCGGCGGGGATGCGGCCTGTGGCCCGAGGTTATCACAGGGCGGCGGCCGGTCTTCGCAGCAATATGCGACAGGATCGCCCGCAGGCGCCCTGGAAAGCAGCCGGCACGAACGCTGACGGTCTGGACCGTGTAGGCGAGACGTGCCTGAGGTTTTGCAAGATGAACGGCATGCCTTTTCATGTCTTGACCGACGGCACCCGTTGCTGATTGAAGGGCGAAAAGGCCTGCCATGGCAAGCAAAATTGCGTTCTGCATGGTCGCTCCTATCGGCTATCGCAGCGACCCCAACGGCGCCGGCACCAGGCGCAGGATTTTCGGTTCAAAAAAAGCTTTTCTGTGAAATTTTATACTCAATTATGACTAAGGCGGTTGATCAATTCGGCTTAAATTCTAGGTAATTGCGACTCAAAACTGGAATAAACATCTCAAACGCGAGGCAGCACCTGGTGATCCAGTCTCTTTTCCTCGTCACCCTCGTGGTCGACGATTACGACCGCGCCAAGGCTTTTTACTGCGATAGTCTTGGTTTCGATTGCCTTCAGGACGAGCTGCAGCCGGAGGGCAAGCGCTGGGTAGTTGTGAAGCCGAGGGGTGGGGATGGAGCCGCCTTTCTGCTGGCGCAGGCGGCAGACGAGACGCAGCGCGCGGCCATCGGCAATCAGACCGGCGGGCGTGTCGGCTTCTTTCTGAAGACCGACGATTTCGCCCGCGACCATGCCGCGATGCTGGCAGTCGGCGTGCGCTTTCTGGAAGAGCCGCGTCACGAGGTCTACGGCACGGTGGCGGTGTTTGCGGATCCCTACGGCAACACTTTCGATCTGATCCAGCACACTGCCGCCTGAACCCCTTGATTGCGACCGATTGCCCGTGCATAAGCCGCGGCGTTAACAAGATGGGCGAAAAGCCCTGCTGCATTCTGCAGCAATTTAAACTGTGACAGCGTGGGCCCTCCACCAGCCTATTGAGGACGACATGAGCGAATTCAAGAAACTCGTATTCTCCGGCGTGCAGCCGACCGGCAATCTGCATCTCGGCAATTATCTCGGCGCGATCCGCCGGTTCGTGGCGCTGCAGGAAGGCAATGACTGCATCTACTGCGTCGTCGACATGCATGCGCTCACCGCCCAGCTCGTGCATGAGGACATGCCGGGCCAGACGCGCTCGATCGCCGCCGCCTTCATCGCCGCCGGCATCGATCCGGAAAAACATATCGTCTTCAATCAGTCGGCCGTGCCGCAGCATGCCGAACTCGCCTGGATCTTCAACTGCGTCGCCCGCATCGGCTGGATGAACCGGATGACGCAGTTCAAGGACAAGGCCGGCAAGGACCGCGAGCAGGCCTCGCTCGGGCTCTACGCCTATCCGAGCCTGATGGCCGCCGACATTCTCGTCTATCGCGCCACGCATGTGCCTGTTGGTGAGGACCAGAAGCAGCATCTGGAGCTTGCCCGCGACATCGCGATGAAGTTCAACCTCGACTATGCCGAGCATATCAGCAGGACCGGCTACGGCGTCGACATCACCGTCGGCAACGAGCTGGTGCATGCCTATTTCCCGATGGTCGAGCCGTTGATCGGCGGGCCGGCGCCGCGTGTCATGTCGCTGCGCGACGGCACCAAGAAAATGTCGAAGTCGGACCCCTCCGATCTCTCGCGCATCAACCTGATGGACGACGAGGACGCGATCTCGAAGAAGATCCGCAAGGCCAAGACCGATCCGGATGGTTTGCCGAGCGAGATCGACGGGCTGCAGGGCCGTCCGGAAGCCGACAATCTCGTGGCGATCTATGCCGCACTCGCCGACAAGTCGAAGGCGGACGTGCTCGCCGAATTCGGCGGCCAGCAATTCTCCGTCTTCAAGCCGGCGCTGGTCGACCTGGCAATCAACGTGCTGGCGCCGATCACCGGCGAAATGCGCCGGCTGATGGACGATACCAGCCATATCGACGCGATCCTGCGCAAGGGCGGCGAACGCGCCAGGGCACGCGCCGAAGTGACCATGCGCCAGGTGCGCGACGTCATCGGCTTCCTCTATTGAGATAAATCTCCTCTTCTCCCTGTCGCGGGAGAAGGGGCCCTCCCCTGGGGGAGAAGAGAATCTTCCGCGAGGGGAAGAGGAAAAACTGGACTTGCAAATTTTCCGCTTCGGGTGTCAGAGTCCGCGCCATGGTATCGAAGCGACTCTCACGGCTCGAAGGTCATCGCCGCAAATTCATGGCGGTGATCGACGGTACACCCGAATGCCAACGCGCCGTTCATTATGCCGGCCGGCGCGCGAAGAATTCCAATGGCGGGCTGGTGCTGCTCTACGTGATCCCGGATGGGGATTTCCAGCAATGGCTCGGCGTCGAAGAGATCATGCGGGCCGAAGCGCGTGAGGAGGCCGAGGCGGTGGTTGCCAAGATCGCCCAGATCGTGCGCGAGACCATCGGCATCGAGCCCGAGGTCGTCATCCGCGAGGGCGGCGCTGCCGAACAGATCAACGCCGTGATCGAGGAAGACCGCGATGTAGCGATCCTGGTTCTGGCCGCCGGTTCGGCGAAGGAAGGTCCAGGGCCGCTGGTTTCCTCGGTTGCCGGTCGCGCGGCGGCGTTTCCGATCCCGGTCACCGTGCTGCCGGATACTCTGACCAACGAGGAAATCGACGCCCTTTGCTAGAGCATGATGCCGAAAAGTATGAGCGGTTTTCGGACGACATCATGCTCTAACTATATAATGTAGAACAGGATTCAGATTTTATGCCAACGGGCCTAAAATCATCCTGTTCTGGCATTTCTTGAGTACAAGTCTCTTGATTAGAGCCGTCAATCGGCTTATCTTCTTTTGAAGAATTCTAAAGACGGCCGAGACCATGGGCCGGCCGCATGGAGAATCAGATGTTCATTCAGACCGAAGCCACGCCGAACCCCGCCACGCAGAAGTTCCTGCCGGGCAAGGTGGTGATGGAAAACGGCACGGCCGAGTTCCGCAGCGCCGAAGAAGCTCAAGCTTCGCCGCTCGCTGCCCGCCTGTTCGAAATATCCGGCGTCACCGGCGTCTATTTCGGCTATGATTTCATTTCCGTCTCCAAGGACAATGCCGACTGGCAGCATCTTAAGCCGGCTATATTAGGCTCGATCATGGAGCACTTCATGTCCGGCAAGCCGGTCATGGGCGATGCCTCCATCCTTTCCGAAGACGCCGATGCCGGCGATGAATTCTTCGACGAAGGCGATGAATCGATCGTGCTGACCATCAAGGAGCTTCTGGAGACCCGCGTACGCCCGGCCGTTGCCCAGGATGGCGGCGACATCACCTTCCGCGGCTTCAAGGATGGCAAGGTCTATCTGAACATGAAGGGTTCCTGCGCCGGCTGCCCGTCTTCGACGGCAACGCTGAAGCACGGCGTCCAGAACCTGCTGCGCCATTTCGTTCCGGAAGTGCAGGAAGTGATTGCCGCTTAAAAATCTTGAATTCGTCCAGCCGTTCATCTCAGGTTCGGCCGAACGGATTTATCGATAGGCGACACTGGTTTATTCGGAAATTGATGGCATGATCATTCTGGCGCTCGACACGGCAGGTGTGGACTGCGCTGCCGCCGTCTATGACAGCGGCAGGGATACGGTGCTGGGGGAGGCATCGGACATGATCGGCAAGGGGCATGCTGAACATCTGATTGGTATCGTCGATCGCGCACTCGATCAGGCGGGACTGACCCTTTCGGATGTCGACCGCCTTGCCGTCACCATCGGTCCCGGCTCCTTTACCGGTATCCGCGTCGGCGTTGCCGCAGCCCGCGGTTTTGCGCTTTCCCTCAATGTGCCGGCCGTCGGCGTCACCACGCTCCAAGTTATGGCATCAGCCCAGCGCGACAAGACGCCTCATCGCGCCGTGCTGGCGGCGATGGATGCCAAGCGGGACGAAATCTACCTCCAGTCCTTCGCGGCCGACGGTTCGCCCCTCGACACGCCACGGGCAGTCAGCGTTGCGGAAGCGCGGGTTTTTGCCGCCGGTTTCGACGGCGAGATTACCGGTTCGGCGACGCCGCTCCTCAAGGCCGACACCTTCGGCGATCACACCAACAGGTATCCAATCTCCGTCGTGGCGCGCCTGGGCGCTGCCGCCTCCCCCGATGCCGGAAAGCCGAAGCCCCTTTATCTGCGCGGACCCGATGCCAAGCCGCAGGCCGGGTACGCGATTGCGCGACGAGTATGACGATGCTGGAAAGCTATCTGACGCTGAAACCGGAATTCGAGATCATCGCCATGGAGCGCGAGGATTGCCGCGATGTTGCCGCCCTGCACGGCGAGCGGTTCGCCCGGCCCTGGGGCGACGGTGAATTTCACGGGCTGCTGATGCAGGATACCGTCTTCGGCTTCGTCGCGCGCCAGACCAATGCCTTCCTGAAAAAGCCGCTTCCGGGGTTCATTCTCGCCCGCCATGTCGCCGGCGAGGCGGAGATCCTGACGATTGCCGTGCAGGCGAAGGTCGCCCGTGCCGGACTTGGCTGGCGGCTGATGCAGGCGGCGATGCGGGAAGCGCGGTCGCGCGGCGGCGAGAGCATGTTTCTCGAGGTCGACAACGGCAATACGGCAGCGCTTGGCCTCTACCGCAAGCTCGGCTTCGAAAAGGTCGGCGAACGTCAGGGTTACTACAGACAAGAAAACGGCGCCCTCTCCACGGCGCTTGTCATGAAGCGCGTTCTTCGGTAGTTCCCTGGCAGCGAGATAACATGCAGGCCGGCGCAAATGCCCCAGCGGCGTTGTCGAAACACGAATATCTCTATAGGCCGGCGATGACTGATGTAGCCAAGACCCTTGAGGAGCTTTGCACCGAACGCGGCATGCGCATGACCGAGCAGCGCCGCGTGATCGCGCGCATCCTGGAAGACTCGGAAGACCATCCCGACGTCGAAGAACTCTACCGCCGCTCGGTGAAAGTCGATGCGAAGATCTCGATCTCGACCGTCTATCGCACCGTGAAACTGTTCGAGGATGCCGGCATTATCGCCCGCCACGACTTCCGCGACGGGCGCTCGCGTTACGAAACGGTGCCGGAAGAACACCACGACCATCTCATCGACCTGAAGACCGGCACGGTCATCGAATTCCGCTCGCCGGAGATCGAAGCGCTGCAGGAGCGTATCGCCCGCGAGCACGGCTTCCGGCTGGTCGATCATCGGCTGGAGCTCTACGGCGTCCCGTTGAAGAAAGAAGACCTCTGAAGCAATGGCCGCCCGGGAGCCCAGCATTTGATCGCCTGGCTGCGCATCGCCTTCGCCGCGATCGTCATCCTTGCGGTCAGCATCGTGCTCATGCCGCTGCAGCTGCTGGCGCTGCGCTTCGACTGGCGGCTGCGCCGCCGGCTTCCACGCGTCTGGCACCGTATCGTCTGCTATTGTCTCGGCATCCGTGTCCGCGTCACGGGCAAGCTGGAAGATCGCCGGCCGCTGATGCTCTGTTCCAACCATTCCTCCTGGCTTGATATCATGGTGTTGTCGGCCGTTGCCGACGTCGCCTTCATTGCCAAGATCGAGGTGAGCGACTGGCCGATCTTCGGCACGCTCGCCAAGCTGCAGAAGAGCGTCTTCGTCGTGCGCGAGGAGCGGCGCAAGACCGGCCACCAGGCAAACGAGATCGCCGGACGCATGGCCGACGGCGAGATCGTCGTACTCTTTCCCGAAGGCACGACCTCGGATGGGAACCGGCTACTGGAGGTCAAGTCGTCGCTGTTCGGCGCCGCGGCGATGGCTGTGCCTTATTCACCGACGGGAACGGTCGTGGTGCAGCCGGTGGCTGTTGCCTATACCAGGGTGCACGGCATCGCCATGGGGCGCTATCATCGGCCGCTCGCCGCCTGGCCGGGTGATATCGAGCTGCTGCCGCATCTCATTGACATCGTGCGCTGCGGCGCCATCGACGCCGAGGTTTCCTTCGGCGAGGCGGTAGATTACCGCGCCGAGACCAGCCGCAAGGAGGTGAGCGCGACAATCGCCATGCGCATCCGCAACCTCCTGAACAGCCGCTTGCGCGGGCGCGAAATCTCCTAGCAGGCTGCTAGAACAAGATTTCGATTTTCTCCGGCGGCAAAAACCACTAAATAGCGCGCCATGACACAGGACAGCGCCCTTCTCCAGGCCCCGGAATCGACACCCCGCGATGGCAGCAACAGCCGCAAGGTCTTCATCAAGACCTATGGCTGCCAGATGAACGTCTACGATTCGACGCGCATGAGCGATGCGCTCGCCCGCGACGGCTATGAGCCGACGGAAGATATGGAAGAGGCGGACCTCGTTCTCCTCAACACCTGCCATATCCGCGAGAAGGCGGCCGAGAAGGTCTATTCGGCGCTCGGACGGCTGCGCGATATGAAAAAGAAGAAGGCGGCGGACGGCCGGGAGATGATGATCGGCGTTGCCGGCTGCGTCGCCCAGGCCGAAGGCGAGGAGATCCTGCGCCGCGCACCCGCCGTCGACGTCGTCATCGGGCCGCAGACCTATCATCGCCTGCCGGAAGCGCTACGCCTGGCCAAACAAGGCCAGCGCGTCGTCGATACGGAATATGCGATCGAGGACAAGTTCGAGCATCTGCCGATCGCCGAGAGCCGAAGGATCCGCGCCCGCGGCGTCACCGCCTTCCTGACGGTGCAGGAAGGCTGCGACAAATTCTGCACCTTCTGCGTCGTGCCCTATACACGCGGCTCGGAAGTGTCGCGGCCGGTTTCCCAGATCGTCGAGGAAGCCGAAAAGCTCGCCGACAGCGGGGTGCGCGAGATCACCCTGCTCGGGCAGAACGTCAACGCCTGGCACGGCGCCGGACCGCGGGACGAGGCATGGAGCCTCGGCGACCTGCTCTACCGGCTGGCCGAGATCCCCGGCCTTGCGCGGCTGCGCTATACCACAAGCCATCCGCGCGACATGGACGACCGGCTGATCAATGCCCATCGCGACCTCAGCGCACTGATGCCCTATCTGCACCTGCCGGTGCAATCGGGCTCGGACCGCATCCTGAAAGCGATGAACCGGCGCCACACGGCCGCCGAATATCTGGCGCTGATCGAGCGCATCCGCACGGTGCGGCCCGACATTGCGCTGTCGGGCGATTTCATCACCGGCTTTCCGGGGGAGACAGATGAGGATTTTAAGGATACATTGAGACTTGTGGAGGAGGTCCGTTATGCACAGGCCTTCTCGTTCAAATACTCGACACGGCCGGGCACGCCCGGCGCGGAGCTGAAGGACCAGGTGCCGGAAGAGATCAAGGCAGAACGGCTGGAACGCCTGCAAATGCTTCTCCTGAAGCAGCAGCAGGAATTTGCCGAATCCTGCATCGGCAAAGAGATCGACCTGTTGCTCGAAAAGCCCGGTCGCATGCCGGAACAACTAATCGGACGTTCTCCCTGGCTTCAATCAGTGAATGTTGATGCAAAAGCATCGCAAATCGGTGACATTATTAAAGTGCGAATCACAGGGACCGGAACAAACAGCCTGTTTGCCGAACGTGCAGAGGCTGCGGTCTAACCCAAGGAGCCCGACCGCTTGAACGGACAAGAATTGGTTTCTTCTTCACCGCGCCACCCCCGCACGCCGAGCGATACCAATCACTTCGTCCTGACGTTCGAGAACAACCGGTTCGCCAGCGAGCTCTTTGGTCAATTCGACCAAAACCTCAAGCTGCTCGAGCAACGGCTGAACATCGATGCGCGGGCACGCGGCAATTCGGTCGTCATCACCGGCGATATCGTGACCACCAATCAGGCGCGGCGCACGCTCGACTATCTCTATGAAAAACTTCAGAAAGGCGGCAGCGTGGAACGATCCGACGTCGAGGGTGCAATCCGCATGGCGGTCGCCGCCGACGATCAGCTCAGCCTGCCGACCATGGAGCGCAAGGCCAAGCTGACGATGGCGCAGGTTTCCACGCGCAAGAAGACGATCATCGCCCGCACGCCGATGCAGGACGCCTACATCAGGGCACTGGAACGCGCCGAGCTTGTCTTCGGCGTCGGCCCGGCCGGCACCGGCAAGACCTATCTCGCCGTCGCCCATGCCGCCCAGCTGCTGGAGCGCGGCGCGGTCGAAAAGATCATCCTGTCGCGCCCGGCCGTCGAGGCCGGCGAACGCCTCGGCTTCCTGCCCGGAGACATGAAGGAAAAGGTCGATCCCTATCTTCGCCCGCTCTATGATGCGCTCTACGACATGATCCCTGCCGACAAGGTCGACCGGGCGATCACCGCCGGCGTCATCGAAATCGCGCCGCTCGCCTTCATGCGCGGCCGCACGCTCGCCAACGCCGCCATCATCCTCGACGAAGCGCAGAACACCACGTCGATGCAGATGAAGATGTTCCTGACGCGTCTCGGCGAAAATGCGCGCATGATCGTCACCGGCGACCCGAGCCAGATCGATCTGCCGCGCGGCGTCAAATCCGGCCTCGTCGAGGCCCTGCAGCTTCTGAACGGCGTCGAGGGCATCTCGATCGTGCGCTTCACGGATACCGACGTCGTCCGCCACCCGCTGGTCGGGCGCATCGTCAGGGCCTATGATTCCACCTATGCCGTCGCCGAAGACGTCAGCCGGCAGGGCTAATGGCCGAACTCGACATCCAGATCAGCGTCGAGGACATCGGCTGGCCCGGCGAGGAGACGCTGCTGTCGTTTTGCGAACGTGTGCTTGGCGCCGCCACGATCTATCTCCGCGACAGCGAGAAGCAGCCCTTCCCGACGATGCCGCCCGAGGTTTCGCTTGTTTTCACCGACGATGCCTCGATCCAGGACATCAATGCCGAATGGCGCGGCAAGGACAAGGCGACCAACGTGCTCTCCTTTCCGGCCTTTCCGGTTCAGCCCGGCAAGATGCCCGGCCCTATGCTCGGCGACATCATCATCGCCCGGGAGACGCTCGAGCGGGAAGCGGCCGAGCTCGAAAAGAGTTTCGACGACCACCTGACCCATCTTCTGGTGCACGGTTTCTTGCATCTTCTCGGCTACGACCATATGAATAGTGCCGAAGCCGAAATTATGGAGGGGTTGGAGACTCGCATTTTGGCGCAGCTCGGCCTATCTGATCCCTACGAGGGTCAAGACCTTAAAATGGAACCATGAGCGACTTTACGACGAAGCCGGCGGCAGACGCCAAGGACTCCGAGCCATCCTCCTCTTCGGACGAGGCAGGCAGTAGTAGTCGGCCATCCGGCCGATCGCAATCCTTCTGGTCGCGCGCCGCGCGCATCCTTCGCCCGCAGCAGGGCTCGCGATTGCGCGAGGATCTCGCCGACGCGCTTATGACAGATGCAGCCGGCGACGACGCCTTTTCGCCCGACGAACGGGCGATGCTCAACAACATACTGCGTTTTCGCGAGGTGCGCGTCGCCGACGTGATGGTGCCGCGCGCCGATATCGAGGCGGTCGACCAGAACATCACCATCGGCGAGCTGATGATCCTCTTCGAGGAATCCGGCCGCTCGCGCATGCCTGTCTATGCCGATACGCTCGACGATCCGCGCGGCATGGTGCATATCCGCGACCTGCTCTCCTATGTCGCCAAGCAGGCGCGCAATAAGCGCCGTGCCCCGGCGAAGCCGGCCGTTGCCGTGCCGGCGATCGAGGTCGCGCCCGAAAATATCCAGAAGACCACGCGTTCGGCCAAGCCGAATTTCGATCTCGCCCGCGTCGACCTGCAAAAGACGCTGGCCGAGGCCGGCATCATCCGCAAGATCCTGTTCGTGCCGCCGTCCATGCTGGCGTCCGACCTGTTGCGCCGGATGCAGGTGAACCGCACGCAGATGGCGCTCGTCATCGACGAATATGGCGGCACCGACGGGCTTGCCTCGCATGAAGATATCGTCGAAATGGTGGTCGGCGACATCGACGACGAACATGACGACGAAGAAGTGATGTTCAAGCGCGTCGCCGAGGACATGTTCATCGCCGACGCCCGCGTCGAGCTGGAAGAGATCGCCCAAGCGATCGGGCCGGATTTCGACATCAGCGAACAGGTCGACGAGGTCGATACGCTGGGCGGCCTGATTTTCTCGGCACTCGGCCGCATCCCGGTGCGCGGCGAGGTCGTCCAGGCGCTGCCGGGCTTCGAATTCCACATCCTCGACGCCGATCCGCGCCGCATCAAGCGGCTGCGCATCACCCGTAAGCGCCACGCGATCCGCCGCCGCGCCAAGGCGGATGGCGGCTCCGAGGCCGGCGACGACCGGCCTGCGGAATCGACCGCCAACTGACAGGACCCAACTGACGGGACAAAGAGCCGCTTTTTTGAAAGACTGCGAATGGGTTGATTCGCGGTTTGATGGGAGTGCGCATGGAGCGGCTTGCGGACAGGGTTATCCTCGTCTGGGGTTTCAAACGGTCGCTGCTGGCTATCGCCGCCGGGGCATTCGCGGTTCTGGCGCTGCCGCCCATCGGCTTTTTCGCGGCGATGTTCGTTTCCTTCACCCTCCTCGTCTGGCTGATCGATGGGGCGGCGGCTTCGCCTGAAAGCGGCCTGATCGGCAGGCTGTGGCCGGCGTTTGCCACCGGCTGGCTGTTCGGCTTCGGCTATTTCGTCGCCGGCCTCTGGTGGCTCGGCCATGCGCTGCTGATCGATCAGGAAGAATTCGCCTGGGCGCTGCCGCTGGCAATCCTCGGGCTGCCGGCCTGCCTTGCGATCTTCTACGGCCTGGCAGCCGCCCTTGCCCGCATCGTCTGGTCTGATGGCATGGGGCGGATCGCCGCGCTTGCGGCAGGCTTCGGGCTGATGGAATGGCTTCGAAGCTTCGTCCTCACCGGCTTTCCCTGGAACGCCATCGGCTACGGCATCATGCCGGTTCCGCTGATGATGCAGTCGGCGCATGTGATCGGAGCGATGGGCGTAACGGCCCTTGCCGTCTTCGTCTTTTCTGCGCCTGCCCTTGCCGGGACGCGGCAAGGGGCACGGACGGGCATCGCGCTCGCCGCCCTCTTCTTTGCCGCCCATCTCGGTTATGGCGCCTATGCTCTCCATCTCGCGCCGCGGCCGGACACATTGCCTGAGGACAAGCGGCCGGTGGTGCGGCTGGTGCAGCCGGCGATCGACCAGACAGCGAAAATGGATAACGACGTCGACCGCGCCGCGATCTTCGAGACACATCTGAAGCTGTCGGCCGAAGCGCCTGAGAATGGCGGGCGCAAGCCCGATATCATCGTCTGGCCGGAAACGTCGATCCCCTTCATCCTGACCGACAATCAGGATGCGCTGACGCGGATCGCCGATACGCTCGACGACAATCAGATCCTGATCGCCGGCGCCGTTCGCGCCGAGGAGATGGGACCAGGCACGCCGCCGCGCTACTATAATTCCATCTACGTGATCGACGGCCGCGGCCAGATCATCGCCGCCTCCGATAAGGTGCATCTGGTGCCCTTCGGCGAATATCTGCCCTTCGAGGACGTGCTCACCGAATTCGGTATCCAGAACGTCGTCGAGATACCGGGCGGCTTTTCGGCCGCGGCAAACCGGCACCTGCTGGCGCTGCCCGGCGGGCTCAATCTCTATCCGCTGATTTGCTATGAGATCATTTTTCCCGGCGAAATGACCGGTGACATAAAAGACGCCAACGCGATCCTCAATATCACCAATGATGCCTGGTTTGGCGTGACGCCCGGCCCCTACCAGCATTTCCAGCAGGCGCGGGTGCGGGCTGTCGAAACCGGCCTGCCGCTGATTCGCGACGCCAATAGCGGCATTTCAGCGCTGGTGAATGCGCATGGGGAAATTATTGCGGGCCTCGATCTTGGAGAAACCGGCTTCGTCGATGCAACGCTCGATAGCATCGGCGATGGAGTCGGAACGGCATCCCCCCGGCAAGCATACTTCTGGTTGATCGAGGCGCTGCTGATTTTGATTGCGCTAATTTCTCGCAGAGGTTTTATTTCCGGGTTGAATTGACCAAAAACCCCTAAAATTGCATAGTGATGTCAATCGGCGTTCTTAACGTATGTTTGAAGGTGGGTTCCTCACCGCTTGCAACGTGGCGTTTTGGGATGGATCAGGGGCATGCCGGTTAGAAACAGGTTGAAATTCTTAGCTAGGGCACGACCATGATTGAAAATAAGAAGAAGCCGAATCCGATCGACATCCATGTTGGCAGCCGTATTCGCCTCCGCCGTACGATGCTGGGCATGAGCCAGGAAAAGCTTGGCGAAAGCCTTGGCATCACCTTCCAGCAGATCCAGAAATACGAAAAGGGCACCAACCGCGTCGGCGCAAGCCGCCTGCAGAACATCTCGAACATCCTCAATGTTCCGGTGTCGTTTTTCTTCGAGGACGCGCCCGGCGAACATTCCAGTGCCGGCGGCGGCATGGAAGCCTCCAGCTCGAACTACGTCGTCGATTTCCTGTCGTCCTCGGAAGGACTGCAGCTCAATCGCGCCTTCGTCAAGATTTCCGATCCCAAGGTTCGCCGCAAGGTCGTGGAGCTGGTGAAAGCCCTGGCCGCTGAAGCCGACGCCGACTGAACCAAGACCAGCGCAGAATTCGAAAGGCGGTCGAAAGGCCGCCTTTTTTGCGTTTTTGGGGCAAAATTTGTCACTTTGTCGCAGATATAAAGATATATTTATGTCCTTCTGCGCTTGTCATCGGCCCTCGAACTGAGTACCTACTAGCTGGCTTTTATTCTTTGAGGGGAATCCCGAAATGCGCGCGAATTATCTCTTTACCAGCGAGTCTGTTGCCGAGGGTCATCCGGACAAGGTCTGTGATCGCATCTCCGACGAGATCGTCGATCTGGTCTACCGCGAAGCGGCCAAGACCGGCGTCAATCCGTGGGGCGTGCGCATTGCCTGCGAAACGCTGGCGACGACCAACCGCGTCGTCATCGCCGGCGAGGTCCGCCTGCCGCCGAGCCTGATGAAGAAGGACAAGGACGGCAAAGACGTCATCAATCCTTCGAAGTTCAAGGCTGCCGCCCGCCGCGCCATCAAGGATATCGGTTACGAGCAGGACGGCTTCCACTGGAAGACGGCAAAGATCGACGTGCTCCTGCACTCGCAGTCGGCCGACATCGCGCAGGGCGTCGACAGCGCCGCCGACCAGCAGGGCGACGAGGGCGCCGGCGACCAGGGCATCATGTTCGGTTACGCCTGCCGTGAAACGCCGGATCTGATGCCGGCACCGATCTATTATTCCCACAAGATCCTGCAGCTGCTCGCAGTTGCCCGCAAGAAGGGCGACGGCGAAGTCGCCAAGCTCGGCCCCGACGCCAAAAGCCAGGTGACCGTGCGCTACGTCGACGGCAAGCCGTCGGAAGCAACCTCGATCGTGCTTTCGACCCAGCATCTGGACGAGAGCTGGGATTCGAAGAAGGTCCGCGCCGTCGTCGAGCCCTATATCCGTGAAGCGCTCGGCGAGCTGAAAATCGCTGACGATTGCAAGTGGTACATCAACCCGACCGGCAAGTTCGTCATCGGCGGACCGGACGGCGATGCGGGCCTCACCGGCCGCAAGATCATCGTCGACACCTACGGCGGTGCCGCTCCGCATGGCGGCGGCGCATTCTCCGGCAAGGACACGACGAAGGTCGACCGTTCGGCCGCCTATGCCGCTCGCTACCTCGCCAAGAACGTCGTAGCTGCCGGCCTTGCCGACCGTTGCACGATCCAGCTCTCTTACGCCATCGGTGTTGCTCAGCCGCTGTCGATCTATGTCGACCTGCACGGCACCGGCAAGGGTGTTTTCGAGGATCAGGTCGAAGCCGCGATCCGCCAGAACATGGACCTGTCGCCGTCGGGCATCCGCCGTCATCTCGACCTCAACAAGCCGATCTACGCCAAGACCTCGGCTTATGGCCATTTCGGCCGCAAGGCCGGCCGCGACGGCTCGTTCTCCTGGGAGCGCACCGACCTCGTGAAGGCGCTCAAGGAATCTGTTAAGACCAAAGCCGCTGCATGACGGATATGGAACGCCGGGGGCGGGCGACCGAAGCCTTCTTCGGTCGCCGCAAGGGCAAGGCCCTGCGCGAACAGCAGGCCGAAACGCTGCACAGTCTCCTGCCGGCATTCCTGATCGATCTGTCGGCGGCTCCCCCGGAGCCGCTGACTTCCCTCTTCCCGCTTCCGGTCGAAAGATTGCGGCTGGAAATCGGTTTCGGCGGCGGCGAGCACCTGATCTACCGCGCGCTGGAAAGGTCTTCGACCGGCTTCATCGGCGTCGAACCCTTCGTCAATTCCATGCAGAAGCTGCTGTCGCGCATCGGCGAGACGGGTGCCGCCAATATTCGCGTCTATAATGACGACGCGACGCAGCTGCTCGACTGGCTGCCGGACGGCGCACTCGATCAGGTCGATCTGCTCTATCCCGATCCCTGGCCGAAGCGGAAGCACTGGAAGCGGCGTTTCGTCTCGAAAACCAATCTCGACCGCTTTCATCGCGTGCTGAAGCCCGGCGGCCTGTTCTGCTTCGCCTCCGACATCGATACCTATGTAAACTGGACGCTGATCAAGTGCCGCGACCACGGCGGTTTCGACTGGATAGCCGACAATGCAGCCGATTGGCTGACACCCTATGAGGGCTGGCCGAGCACACGTTACGAGGCCAAGGCGCGCCGCGAGGGCCGGTCTTCGGCCTATCTGACGTTCAGGAAAATCTGAGGCAGCCGGCAAGTCGGCGAACGCGCCTGTGATGTTCTTCGCGAGAGCAATCGCCTGGGACGCTGATCTGATGGTTCCCGACAGCGACAAAAAACCGAACTGAAGGAGTTGCGCCCTGCCTTGCGACGCGTAGGGTTCCGCCGTTGGACCGGTTGCCATTAGCGCTCACGCGACTATTTTCTGTGCTGGCCACCCTCCTCTCAATGGAAGAGAGACAATGACCGGGAGCAAGTCATGTGCCGAAATATAAAACCCCTGTTCAATTTCGATCCGCCAGCGACGGACGACGAGATCCACGATGCCGCGCTCCAGTTCGTGCGCAAGGTGAGCGGAACGACCAAACCGTCGAAGCGCAATGAGGTCGCATTCGAGCACGCGGTCAATTCCATCGCGGCATGTGCCCGCGAGCTGCTCGATTCGCTGGAAACGTCTCAACCTCCTCGTGATCGCGAAGAAGTAGCGGCAAAGGCGCGCGCGAGAACGGCGGTCCGGTTCGCTTAAGGAAACCCTGTCACGCACAAGAGATCTCAATCAAGGCTCAAATGGCCTTGACGGTCAGTGCAGGCTGACCGTCTTCAATTCGTCCTCGGCAGCCTTGAAAAAGGTGCTGGAGCGGTTGTCCGTCAAAAGGATCGGCGTGCCGTCGGCGCCGAAGAGTGCCCAGAGATCGACGTTCGGATCGATATCCGGCGCCTCGGGAAAGCACTTGGCGACCTCATCGGTGCGCATTTTTCTGATATAGGCGACCTCGCCGTTGCCGATGTGGGCAAGCTCGGATTTGGTCAAGTGAGACGTGGCTTCTTTCATCAACATTCCTGTTCCTCCGGGAGAAGGGACCAACGGTTCGACAAACCGTTGTGCTACTGTGAGACCGAAATGTTAATTTTCTTGATCATGCGCGCGGGTTCCGGACGAATTAGATCGACGGAGAGCAGACCGTTCTTCAGGGCCGCACCCAGCACCTGCATCCCGTCGGCAAGAACGAAAGTACGCTGGAACTGACGGGCGGCGATACCGCGATAAAGATAGTCCCGCTCACCCTGTTCGACCTGGCGGCCGCGGATCACAAGCTGGTTCTCCTCAATGGAGACATCGAGTTCCTCCTCGCTGAACCCGGCCACGGCAAGGGTGATGCGCAGACGTTCCGGGGCGCCGGTGTCGGCGGCGATACGTTCGATATTATAAGGCGGATATCCGTCACTCGCCTTGGAAATGCGCTCCAGCGTCTTTTCCATGGCATCGAAGCCCAGAAGCAGCGGACTGGCGAAAGGGGTAATGCGGCTCATCTTTTTTCAAGTCCTTGATGCAAGCGACCATCCCGGACCTCAAGTGCAGCATCCGGATGCCGCTAATATGGGGACAGAATACCGGCGCCGCAAGGCATCGGCCGCGACGTGCCGGCGTCACCTCTCGATTTTAAGGTGATGGCGTCAGGCTCTTTCCTTGACAAAGCGTCAGCTGCCTCGCATCAAAACATGCCCGCGCCGAATGTGCTGATTTGAGACGGGACGTGAAGAAATCGGTACATGCCGATAACATGCAGTGCGAGGATGGAACGATCGGAATGGCAAGCGCAAGAAAGATCATCATCGACACGGATCCCGGCCAGGACGACGCGGCCGCCATCATGCTTGCCTTCGGCAGCCCTGATGAGCTGGAGGTGCTGGGGATCACGACGGTCGCCGGCAATGTGCCGCTTTCGCTCACCAGCCGCAATGCGCGCATCGTCTGCGAGCTCTGCGGCCGGGCGGAGACGAAGGTTTTCGCCGGCGCCGACGCGCCGATCGCTCGCAAGCTGGTGACCGCCGAACATGTGCATGGCAAAACTGGCCTCGACGGTCCGGATCTCGACGAGCCGACGATGGCGCTGCAGCCCGGCCATGCCGTCGACTTCATCATCGAGACGCTGCGCCGCGAGCCGGAAGGCACGGTGACGCTGTGTACGCTCGGGCCGCTCACCAATATCGGCATGGCCTTCCAGAAGGCGCCCGACATCGTCCCCCGCATCCGCGAACTGGTGATGATGGGCGGCGGCTTTTTCGAGGGCGGCAACATCACGCCGGCGGCCGAGTTCAACATCTATGTCGACCCGGAGGCAGCCGATATCGTCTTCCGCTCGGGCGTTCTGATCGTGATGATGCCGCTAGACGTGACGCATCAATTGCTGACCCGCAAGGACCGGGTGAAGCGCATGGCCGAGATCGGCACGGCGCCGGCAAAGGCCATGGTCGAGATGCTGGAATTCTTCGAACGCTTCGACATCGAGAAATACGGTTCCGACGGCGGGCCGCTGCACGACCCGACCGTCGTCGCCTACCTGCTGAAGCCGGAGCTTTTCAAGGGCCGGGAGTGCAATGTCGAGATCGAGGTCCAGTCCGAACTCACGATCGGCATGACCGTCGTCGACTGGTGGCATGTGACCGAGCGCAAGCGCAATGCCAGGGTCATGCGCCAAGTCGATGCGGACGGCTTCTTCAATCTGCTGATCGAACGCTTCGCCCGCATCTAAACTTCGGTTTCCCTTCCTCGAGGAGGAAGGAAACGATCTCAAGCGTCTTTCTCGTCGAAGACGGAGTTGGTTTCGGCTTCGGCCGGCTTCGGACCGCCCTTGGCGACGCCGACCATGGCCGGGCGCAGCACGCGCTCGCCGATGGTGAAACCGGCCTGCACGACCTGCACGACCGTGTTGTTCGGCACGTCCGGGTTCGGCACCTCGAACATCGCCTGATGGAAATTCGGATCGAACTTTTGGCCAACCGGCTCCAGTTTGCGAACGCCGTGGCGTTCCAGAGCCGACAGCATGGCACGCTCGGTCATCTCGACACCCTCGATCAGCGTGCTCAGGCCGGCGTCTGCTGCAGCCTTGGTCTCCGGAGGGATGGCATCAAGCGCGCGGCGCAGATTGTCAGACACGGCGAGCATATCGCGGGCAAAACCCGCCACGGAATAGGACTTGGCATCCTTTACCTCGCGCTCGGTGCGCCGGCGCAGATTGTCCATCTCGGCAGCAAGGCGCAAATAGCGGTCGCGCAGTTCGCCGTTTTCGGCTTTCAGAAGCTCGATCGGGTCCGGCTGGGCGGGCTCTTGCTGCGCAGTTTCGTTCTCGACGTAGGCGGCAGCGTCGGCTGCGGCGTCGGCCGCAGTTGCGTCAGGTCCGTTTTTCGTCGTGTCATCGGTCATGACGGTCTCCGGTTGGTGTCTTCAGATGCGCCCGATATCGAGGTTTGACCGAAAAAAATCAAGTCTGCGTGACAAAGAAGCGAAAATTCCGCGTGACTGATTGCTGCGCATCAAAGCTGATTGCGCGAAAGGCGGGAGACGAGCTGGGCTGTATAGTCCACCATCGGCACGATGCGGGAATAATTGAGCCGCGTCGGACCGATGACGCCGACGGCGCCGACGATGCGATCGTCATCGTCGCGATACGGCGCGACGATGAGCGACGAGCCGGACAGCGAGAAGAGCTTGTTTTCCGAACCGATGAAGATGCGCACGCCCGAACCGCTTTCGGCGAGATTGAGGATCTCGATCAGGCTGTCCTTCTTCTCGAGATCATCGAACAGCAGGCGCAGCCGGTCGAGATCCTCGGCACCAGCGAGCCCTTCGAGCAGGTTGGCGCGACCGCGGATGATCAGCTGCGTCGGCTTTCCCTCGTCCGGGCTGCCGGCCCAGACAGCGATGCCGCGCTCGACCAGATCGCGCGACAGGGCATCAAGCTCGTGACGGACGTCGTCTTTCAGCCGGCTTAATTGTTTGCGGAGCTCCGGCAGGGTCTGGCCGGACATATGGGCATTGAGAAAATTCGCCGCTTCCGTCAGCTGCGAGGAGGTGACGCCCGCCGGCAGCTCGATGATGCGGTTTTCCACCTGATCATGATCGCCGACGAGCACGGCCAGCGCCTTTGTCGGTTCGAGCCGGATGAACTCGACATGTTTCAGCACCGGATCGCTTTTCGAGGTGATGACGAGGCCGGCGCCGCGCGAAATGCCGGATAACATGCGGCTTGCCTCGTTCATCATCGATTCGACGGGATTGCCGCCGCTTTCGGCCCGCACCTGGCGGTCGATGCTGGCGCGCTCCTCGGCCGAGAGGTCGCCGACCTGCATGAAGGCATCGACAAAGAACCGCAGGCCGATCTGGGTCGGCAGCCGGCCGGCGCTGACATGCGGCGAATAGATCAGGCCGAGCTCTTCGAGATCGCTCATGACGTTGCGCACCGAGGCCGGCGACAGCGACATCGGCAGGATACGGGACAGGTTGCGCGAACCGAGCGGCTCGCCGCTCTCCAGATAACCTTCGACGATGCGACGAAAAATTTCCCTGGAGCGCTCGTCCAGCGCAGCTACGGCATCCGAAACCGACGTCGACCTGATGCCCATGAAGCTTTCGAACCCGTGTTGATGATACTTCCCGAAAAGTAAGTCAAACTAACACCCGTGGCAAAAGGGAATTTGCAAATGAGCGCCGCCAATCGTAGAAGCGGTCAAATAAACCCCAGGAGATAAGAATGCGGCCTTCAGGCAGAAAAATCGACCAGATGCGCAAGGTCTCGTTCGAGCGCAATTTTTCCAAGCATGCGGAAGGCTCCTGCCTGGTGAAGTTCGGCGATACGCATGTGCTCTGCACGGCAAGCCTCGAAGAAAAGACGCCGCCATGGTTGCGCAATACCGGCAAGGGCTGGGTCACGGCCGAATACGGCATGCTGCCGCGAGCGACCGGCGAACGCATGAAGCGCGAAGCCGCCGCCGGCAAGCAGGGCGGCCGCACCCAGGAAATCCAGCGGCTGATCGGCCGGTCGCTGCGCGCCGTCGTCGACCTGCAGGCGCTCGGCGAACGGCAGATCACGCTCGATTGCGATGTCATCCAGGCCGATGGCGGCACACGGACAGCCTCGATCACCGGCGGCTGGATCGCGCTTTACGACTGCCTGAAGTGGATGGAAAGCCGCAACATGATCAAGGTCGACCGGGTCCTGAAAGATCATGTCGCCGCCATTTCCTGCGGTATCTTCGCCAGCCAGCCGGTGATCGATCTCGATTACATCGAGGATTCCTCGGCAGAGACCGATGCGAACTTCGTCATGACAGGCACCGGCGGGATCGTCGAGATCCAGGGCACAGCCGAAGGCACGCCGTTTAGCGAAGGCGAATTCACCTCGCTGATGCAGCTTGCCAGAAACGGCATCGGCGAACTCGTGGCGCTGCAGAAGCAAGCCGTCGAAGGATGAACCCCATGCTGGAAGGCATGTTGGAAACGGCGCTCTATGCGCGGGATCTCGATAAGGCCGAGACGTTCTACGAAGACGTTCTCGGGCTTGAAAAGATCGCCCGCGCCGCCAACCGGCATGTCTTCTTCCGCTGCGGGCCGGGCGTTCTCCTGATCTTCAATCCGGACGAAACGGTAAAGCCGCCGGCGCCGGAGGCACTGCAGGTGCCGCCGCACGGCACGATCGGCCAGGGCCATGCCTGTTTCCGGGTATCCGGCCGCAATATCGATGCCATGGCCGAACGGCTGACGGCGGCGGGCGTGGCGATCGAATCCGAAGTGCGCTGGCCGAACGGCGGCCGCTCGATCTATTTCCGCGATCCGGATGGCAACAGCCTGGAATGCGCGGAGGCTAAAATCTGGGGCATCGAACAGGAAATCTGAATGCGCAAGCTTGAAACGAAGACCATCGTCGTCGCCAGCCACAATGCCGGCAAGATCCGCGAGATCCAGGAATTGATCGGGCCGCTCGGCTTCACCGCCAAATCGGCCGCCGAGCTGAACTTCGTCGAACCCGATGAGACCGGCACGAGCTTCGAGGAGAATGCGACGATCAAGGCGGTCGCCTCGGCCAATGCCTCAGGCATGCCGGCGCTGTCGGACGATTCCGGGCTGGTGGTCGATGCACTCGGCGGCGATCCCGGTGTCTACACCGCCAATTGGGCGGAGAAGGCCGACGGCACGCGCGATTTCGATATGGCGATGGCGAAGGTGGAAAAGGCGCTGCAGGATGCCGGCGCGACAAAGCCTGAACAGCGCAGGGCGCGTTTCATCAGCGTGCTCTGCCTTGCCTGGCCGGACGGGCATACGGAGCTGTTTCGCGGCGAGGTGGAAGGCAGCGTCGTCTGGCCGCCGCGCGGCACCCAGGGCTTCGGCTACGATCCGGTCTTCCAGCCCGAGGGCTACGACATCACCTTCGGCGAAATGAGCGGCGAGGAAAAACACGGCTGGAACGTCGGCAAGCCGCAAGCGCTGTCGCACCGCGCCCGCGCCTTCAAGCTCTTTGTCGAAACCTGCCTGGAGGCATAAGGTCGGTCCGTGGTCAATTTCGATACGCCAAGCACCTCGCGCGACGCGGCTCTGCTGCCTGATACCGGCGAGCCGGGCTTCGGCGTCTATGTGCATTGGCCCTTCTGCGCGGCGAAGTGTCCTTATTGCGACTTCAACAGCCATGTGCGCCACCAGCCGGTGGATCAAGAACGCTTTACATCAGCTTTCTTGAAGGAGATGGCGGCGGTCCGGGCGATCAGCGGACCGAAGACGGTGACGAGCATCTTCCTCGGCGGCGGCACGCCTTCGCTGATGAAGCCGGAAACGGTCTCCTCCATTCTCGACGGCATTGCGCAGCACTGGCATGTGCCTGCCGGCATCGAGATCACCATGGAGGCCAACCCTTCGAGCGTCGAGGCCGAACGCTTCCGCGGCTACCGGGCGGCCGGCGTCAATCGCGTCTCGCTCGGCGTGCAGGCGCTGAACGACCGGGATCTGAAATTCCTCGGCCGGCTGCATGATGTCGCCGACGCTCTGAAGGCGATAAGGCTGGCGCGCGACATCTTTCCGCGCATGTCCTTCGACCTGATCTATGCCCGGCCGGAGCAGACGGTCGAGGAATGGGAAAAGGAACTGAAGGAGGCTATCTCCCATGCGGTCGACCATCTTTCGCTCTATCAGCTGACCATCGAGGAGGGCACGCCCTTCTACGGCCTGCACAAGGCCGGCAAGCTGATCGTACCGGACGGCGAGCAATCGGCAGTGCTCTACGAGGCGACGCAGGAGATCACCGCGCGCGAGGGCATGCCGGCCTATGAGGTTTCCAATCATGCCCGGCCGGGGGCCGAAAGCCGGCATAACCTGACCTACTGGCGCTACGGCGATTATGCCGGCATCGGCCCAGGCGCCCACGGCCGGCTGACGCGTGGCCCCGAGAAGCTCGCGACGGCGACCGAACGCAAGCCGGAAACCTGGCTCGACATGGTCGAGCGTGACGGGCACGGCATTCTCGACGAGGAGCGGCTCGGCTTCGAGGAGCAGTCCGACGAGCTGCTGCTGATGGGGCTGCGGCTGAGAGAAGGTGTCGATCTCGCCCGCTGGCAGCAGCTTTCGGGCCGTGACCTCGACCCCAAACGCGAGGAATTCCTGCTCGAACACAAATTCATCGAGCGGATCGGTAATTCACGCCTGCGCTGCACGCCATCAGGCATGCTGATCCTCGATTCCGTCGTCGCCGATCTCGCCTGCTAACGCGGCGGGCTGGATTTGCAGCGCGGCGGCATTGACATCACCGCCGCGCAGGCACGTCTCAGCCGTGACTACTGCATAATTCCTTAAATCGAGATCGATTTAAGGATAAAATTATGCAGCATTCAAAGTGCTACAGCGTCCTTTGCGCGTCTGAATAGACGCGCGGCGCTGTAGTGGCGCCCGCCTTGAAGAGGCTGCCGGTCGGCGTCTTCAGGAACATCTCCAACGGAATATGCTCCTGGTGCAGGAAACCGGTCGCCGGTAGCAGACCGTCGCGGACCATCTCGATGACGGCGACGACGGAGGCTGACGTCGTCCAGGCGATCGCCGTGCGGCGCGCGCCGGCAATCTCGATCGGGTAATAGGCGCGCACGAACTCCTTGCGGCGCAGGCTGCCATTCTCGGTGCCCTCGGCGGCGACATGGACATAGACGACATCGTCTTCAACCGGCGGCTTGGCATTGGTCAGGATCTCGCCGGCGAGCTTGCGCTTGTCGCGCATCAGCAGCTCGTGGAAGAAGAAGTTCATCAGCTCCATATGGCCGGGATAACGCATGGTCTTGTAATCGAGATTGTCGATCTTGCCGAGCATGGTGTCGCACATGGTGCCAAGGCCGCCCGACGTCGTGAAGGCTTCGAGCTTGACGCCACCGACATAGACGGTCTCGTGCCACTCCATCGGCGAGACGAGCTTGCGCACACCGCCCTCGATGACCTCGCAGTCGTTCAGATATTCGTTGACGACGCCCTCGGGCGACCAGTTGAAGGCGTAGCCGAGCAGCCCGGTCGGATGCTGCGGCAGGGCGCCGACGCGCATGCGGATCGACCGGCAGCGATCGAAGCCGTCGGCCAGGCTTGCGCCGACGATGCCGACGAAACCCGGCGCCAGGCCGCATTGCGGTGCCATCAGGCCGCGGGCGGTCTTCGACAGCTCGATGATGAAATTGGTTGTGGGAACGTCTTCGGTCAGATCGAAATAATGAATGCCGGCAAGATGGGCGGCGCGCGCCAATTCGATGTTCAAATGATAGGGCAGGCAGGAGAGCACCGCCTCGACATTCGAGAGCAGTTCGCCGATCACCTGCGGGTCGGAGATATCGCCGGTGCGGCACTTGAAGGGGACGTCACTCAGCGGCAATTGCGCGTCGACGCCGATGACCTCGAAGCCGCCTTCATGCAACAGCGTCGCCGCCAGCCGTCCGACCTTGCCCAGGCCGAGAACGGCGATCTTTTCGAAACTCATTCATTCCTCCCACGCGCCGTTTGGCGCTTCAGTCTTTGACATGCACGTCATGCGCGGGAGGTATAGAATAAAAAACTTATAAAGGAAAACGGCCGGAATCGCTTCCGGCCGTTGATTTTTCGCAAAAACTATCGATTATTCGTTGATCAGCCGCTTCAGAAGCTCGACTTCGTGCGAAAGCTTGGTGTCTCCCGAAATCAGTTCCTCGATCTTGCGCACGGCATGCAGCACGGTCGTGTGATCGCGCCCGCCGAACCGGCGGCCGATCTCCGGGAAGGAGCGCGGCGTCAGCGTCTTCGACAGATACATGGCGATCTGGCGCGGCTTGACGATGACGCGGGTGCGGCGGTTCGACACCAGTTCCTGGCGCGAGACGTTGTAGTGCCTTGCGACGATGCGCTGGATATCCTCGATGCGCACACGGCGGGGCTCGCCGGAGCCGACCAGATGGGCGAGCAGTTCGTCGACGCGTTCGATCGACAGGTTCGGCTCGAAGGAACGGCGGAAGACCAGCTGGTTGAAGGCGCCTTCAAGTTCGCGGCCGCTGGCCGTGACGTTGCGGGCGACATGCTGGAGCAGTTCGGCCGGAATGTCGAGCGACGGATCTTCGAGCCGGGCGACAGCCAGGCGACGCTTGAGGATTTCGAGACGCATCTCGTAATCCGGCGCGTCGAATTCGATCGCCACACCGCCCTGCAGCCGCGAGCGAACGCGGGGGTCGAGCGACTCCAGCTCCCAGGGCGCACGGTCGGCGGCAACGACGACCTGCTTGGCGCTGTCGAGCAGCATGTTCAGGAGATGGCAGAATTCATGCTGGATCATCTTGCCCTGCAGGAACTGCATGTCGTCGATGATCAGGAGATCGATATTGCGCAACGAATCCTTCAGCGTCAGCGCATCATTGTCGCGGATCGCGGTGGCAAAGCGCCACATGAAATATTCGGCCGTCAGATAGACGACGCGCAGAGCCCGCGGGTTCTGCACCGCCGCATTGGCGACCGCCTGCAGCAGGTGGGTCTTGCCCAGGCCGACGGTCGAATGAATGAAGAGCGGGTTGAAGCGCACGGCGCCCTGACCAGCTTCCGCAATCGTCTTTGCAGCCGCAAGTGCGACCCGGTTCGAGCTACCTTCGACGAAGGTGTCGAAGGTAAAACGGCTATCAAGCGGCGAACCGAAGAGCGGCGAGCCAAAGCTTGCTGGCCTTGCGGCGGCAACAGCCGAAACCGCCTGTTGGACGGCCTGACCGGCCGGCTGCGCGCTTGTCGGGCGGCGCATCTGCGTGGGGGCGGCTGGTTCCGGCGCGACCGCCTCATCGAGTGCCTTGGTGCCGTGGCGCGTTGCCGTGCGCACCAGGACTTCGATTTTCAGAATTTCCGGATCCTCGGCCTGGAACAGACCGGTGATGAGATCGAGATAACGATTGTTGATCCACGACTTCAGGAAGGTCGTGGGAACCGAAAGGCGAACCACGCTCTTCGATACCGAATGCAGCTTCAGCCTGGCAAACCAGCTGGCATAGACGTCAGGACCGACCTGGGCCTTCAAGCGCGCGCTGACGCGCTCAAACAAAATGCTCTGCTTCATTTCCGCCTTTGCTTCGCCCACTTCGAGGCGAATGGAGCCGAACGCTTGCGGTGCCGCATCCCCATTGTCGAGCCCGCCCGTCGTCATCGTATTCATCTGCATAATGCCGCCTTTCAATTCCACCGGGCGGCATCCGCTAAAACAGCCGCCCGATCAATCCCCGCTTTGGCGGGCTGACGGATCCTCATGAGCCGCTCGCCTGCCGGTTCACTCAAAACACTGGCCCCTCAACGGGACCGACGCAGAACTCCGTTGCAGGGGCCGCATTCATGCGGCAACCTTCATCGGCCTTCCGTGTCAGGCTGGCGGTCGAACCTCGTTTTCGGCCGACCAGCCCGAACGCAATATTACTTTACCTTCTCCGGCGGCCTCGCCTTAAACGTGTGGCCGCTGAAGGCACAAAACATCCCCGCTCCGTAACAGCCACGTTACGGCTCAAATCCGTCGAGTGCTTGAAAAAACGAAAGCGCAGGGCTCCGTAACAAAAGGCACAAACTCATCGCCCTGCCGACGTGGCAGTTAAAACCGAGCCTCTGCAGGTGATGTCCGCGCCCTCTGTTGGAAGCCATTTAGGCAGGATCAAACGGCAATATCAACGATGAATTTTACGCAAAATTAACAAGCGGCCATTGACTCGGCCTGCCCTTTTCGGGCGTCACACCAGCGTCAAAAAAGAATCGCAGTTGAATCAAAGAGATTCCCCCGTTCGGGCTATTTTGACACGCATTGAAAGAAAAAAAATAAAATCCTCTTGACTCCCCTGTGGTCCGGGAAGCTTGGGGCAGAGTCGCGCAGTGCAAAAGCATCCTTGCGCAAGACTTTGTTTTTAAACAATTTTTCCTGTCATGGCGCTGACACGTAACAGTCTTGAGATTAACCATGCAGGGGCTGATCGGTTGAATCGAAAAAGCCCGGTAAAATTACCGGGCTAATCATAAAGAAGAAGTCGTTAACGGAAGATTACGCGGTCGTGGTGACCGAAAGAGCCTTCACACGAGCGGCCAGGCGCGAGACCTTGCGAGATGCCGTGTTGGAATGCAGCACACCCTTGCTGGCAGCGCGGGCAAGCTCGGGCTGAGCCGCCAGGAAAGCTTCCTTCGCCTTGGCGGCGTCACCGGAGGCGATGGCCTCTTCGACCTGGCGAACGAAAGTACGAACGCGCGAGCGACGAGCCTTATTGACGTCGGTACGGCGGGCGATCTTGCGGGTCGCTTTTTTCGCCGAAGTTGTATTGGCCATGGATGCCTCTCTCAAGAATTCGAACAAACTCCGCCATTACCGCGGGCCCTGCGGCCACAAAATCCAGCAATGCGGGAGCAATCGCGGAAAACCAAACCGGCTTTCCGAACCGTGGGCGGGCATATAACTCTAAAGCCGGCCCACGTCAACGCGGATTTTCAAGCTTTACCACCAGCAAGCGCCTAAAAGCATTCAACGGTGCGTAAAAGCCGGTTTGCGCTTCTCGACGAAGGCCGCCATGCCTTCTTTCTGGTCTTCCGTGGCAAAGAGGCTGTGGAACAGGCGGCGCTCGAAACGCAATCCCTCCTCCAGCGTCGTCTCGAATGCGCGGTTGACCGCCTCCTTGGCCATCATCACCGAGGGGCGCGACAGCGAAGCGATCTTTTCGGCGGCCGCCAGCGCCTCGTCGAGCAGACGCTCGGACGCGACCACACGCGAAACGAGTCCCGATCGTTCGGCTTCCGCCGCATCCATCATGCGGCCGGTCAGGATGAGATCCATTGCCTTCGACTTGCCGACGGCGCGCGTCAGCCGCTGCGAGCCGCCCATGCCGGGAATGACGCCGAGGGTGATTTCCGGCTGGCCGAACTTCGCCGTCTCCGAGGCGATGATGAAATCGCACATCATGGCGAGCTCGCAGCCGCCGCCGAGCGCAAAACCGCTGACGGCAGCGATCACCGGCTTGCGTGCCTTGGCGACCTCATCCCAGCCGCTGATGAAATCACTCTTATAGATATCGGCGAACTCAAGCGGCTGCATCTCCTTGATATCGGCGCCGGCAGCAAAGGCGCGCTCGGAACCGGTCAGCACGATCGCGCCGATCGCCTCGTCGGCGTGGAAGGCGGCATAGGCCTCCTTCAGTTCCTTCAGGACGGTGGAATTCAGCGCGTTCAGCGCCTGCGGGCGGTTTAGCGTGACGAGGCCGACATTGCCTCGGGTTTCGACGATCAGGGTCTCATAGGCCATGCTGTTCTCCCGGTTTCTCACTCTTGCTTCTGGCAGGCTTAGTTCTGGCAGGTGGCGCAATAGAAGGTGGAGCGACCCGCCTGGACGATGCGGGCGACCGTACCGCCGCAGCCGGGCGTGCGGCAAGCCTGACTTTCGCGATCATAGACGGAGAAGGAATGCTGGAAATAACCGAGCGATCCGTCGGTCTGGATGTGGTCGCGCAGCGATGATCCGCCGGCGGCGATCGCTTCGGCGATGACGTCGCGGATCGAGGCGACGAGCAGGTCAAGCTGCGCCTTCGGCCGGCCAGTCGCCGTTACCAGCGTACCGGCGGCGCGGATCGGCGAAAGATGCGAGCGCCACAGCGCCTCGCACACATATATATTGCCGAGACCGGCAATGTTCTTCTGGTCAAGCAGCGCACTCTTCAGCGGCTGCGCCTTGTCCCGAAAGCGTTCGGCCAGATAGGCGGCGCTGAGCTCGTTTCCTGTCGGCTCCGGGCCGAGATCGCGAAAGAAGGGATGGGCGGCGAGATCGGCACGTCCCACCATATCCATGAAGCCGAAACGGCGCGGATCGTTATAGACGACGCGGCGCGGGCCGCTTGTGCCTTCCAGATGGAAGACGACGTGATCGTGCTTCTCGTCCTTCGAGCGGGCATGGTGGAATTCGCCCGGCACGCCGGAGGCGGCACCCTCCTCAATGCGGCCTTCCTCAATGCGGAAAGAACCAGACATGCCGAGATGCGAAATCAGCGTGTTGCCGTCGTCGAGATCGACCAGCAGATATTTGGCGCGGCGGCCAAGGCTGACGATGGTGCGGCCGGAAACCCTGTCCGCGAAAGCATCGGGAAAGGGGAAGCGCAGATCGCCGCGGCGCAGCTCCAGTCTGGTGACGCGCGTGCCCTCCATCGCCGGCGTCAGGCCGCGTTTCACCGTTTCGACTTCTGGCAATTCCGGCATCTTAACCCATCTATCTCTAACGTGTTTCAACAAACGACGATGTGCGCTATAGCGCCAGTGTGCCGCGGAAAACGCGGCCCAGTGATAACGTCGCGCGCGGTCTTTCGCTATGGCCGTCGCGCCCGAATCGTCAGGAACGGAGCAGTCTGATGTCAGAAAGCCGCACTTCCGCCGATGGCGGCATGGAGACCTCCTACGGCTTCCGCGAGGTGCCTGACGGCCAGAAGCAGAGCCTGGTCAACCAGGTGTTCCACAAGGTCGCCAAGCGCTACGACATCATGAACGACGTCATGTCGATGGGCATGCACCGCGCCTGGAAGGATGCGATGATCTCGGCGCTGAACCCGCGCAAGGAGCCTGGCTACAAGGTGCTCGACGTCGCCGGCGGCACTGGTGATATCGCCTTCCGCATCGTCGAGGCTTCGGGAAGACAGGCGCATGCCACGGTGCTCGACATCAACGGTTCGATGCTCGGCGTCGGCGCCGAGCGGGCGGAAAAGAAGAAGCTTTCCGGCAATCTCACCTTTGTCGAGGCGAATGCCGAGGAACTGCCTTTCGAGGCAGGCAGCTTCGACGCCTATACGATCGCCTTCGGCATCCGCAACGTGCCGAGGATCGATGCGGCGCTGTCTGAAGCCTATCGCGTCTTGAAGCGCGGCGGGCGGCTGCTGGTGCTGGAATTTGCCGAAGTCGATATGCCGCTTCTCGACAAGATCTACGACGCCTGGTCATTCAATGCCATTCCGCAGTTCGGCAAGGCGATCACCGGCGATGCCGAACCCTACCAATATCTGGTGGAATCGATCCGCAAGTTCCCGAACCAGGAGAATTTCGCGGCAATGATCCGCCAGGCCGACTTTTCGCGCGTCACCTTCACCAATTATACCGGCGGCATTGCCGCACTCCATTCCGGCTGGAAGCTCTGAGGCATGACGCAGGCCACACGCTTTCCTTCATTCCTGTCCTTGGCCGCCCCTTCGCAAGCAGGCCAGCCTGCATGAGCACTTTCGGCGCCTATTTCCGCCTTTGGCGCGTCGGCTGGGTGCTCGTGCGTGAGGGTGTCGTGTCAGCCCTTCCTTCCGAAGGGCTGCCGCCTCCGGTCGCGTTCGCCAAATCCTTCGTCACGATTTTCGAGCGAAGCAAGGCGCGGCATCAGAAGCGCAGCGACCGGTTGGCCCAGGCTGTCGAGCGGCTCGGTCCTTCCTATGTGAAGATCGGGCAGTTCCTGGCGACGCGGCCGGATGTCGTCGGCGTCGAATTCGCCAACGACCTGTCGCAGCTTCAGGACCGGATGGCCTTCTTTCCCTCGGCCGCCGCCAAGGCCAATATCGAGGGCTCGCTCGGACGGCCGATCGGCGAACTCTATGCGAGCTTCGGCGATCCGATCGCCGCCGCCTCGATCGCGCAGGTGCATCCGGCCGAGGTCGATAGTGCCGAGGGCCGGAAGAAGGTCGCCGTCAAGATCGTGCGCCCCGGCGTGCGCCAGCGCTTTGCCCATGACATCGAGGCAATGTATCTCGTTGCCCATATGCAGGAGCGTTTCCTGCCGTCCAGCCGGCGGCTGCGGCCGGTCGAGGTGACGAAGACACTGGAGCAGACGACCAAGGTGGAGATGGATCTTCGCCTGGAGGCGGCCGCCCTTTCCGAGATCGCCGAGAATACCGAACGGGATCCCGGCTTTCGCGTGCCGAAGGTCGACTGGGAACGCACCGGGCGCGACGTCATCACCATGGAGTGGATCGACGGCACGAGGATGTCCGATGTCGACGGCCTGCGCGCGGCAGGCCACGATCTCAACCTGCTTGCCGATACGCTGATCCAGTCGTTCCTGCGCCACACGCTGCGCGACGGCTTCTTCCATGCCGACATGCATCCGGGCAATCTCTTCGTCGATGCGGGCGGCATGATCGTCGCCGTCGACATGGGCATCGTCGGGCGGCTGGGCAAGAAGGAGCGGCGGTTCCTCGCCGAAATCCTCTATGGCTTCATCACCCGCGACTATATCCGCGTCGCCGAGGTGCATTTCGAGGCCGGCTATGTGCCCGGTCACCACAATGTCGAGAGCTTCGCCCAGGCGATCCGGGCGATCGGCGAGCCCATCCATGGGCAGCCGGCCGAGACGATCTCGATGGGCAAGCTGCTGACGCTGCTTTTCGAAGTGACCGAACTCTTCGACATGGCGACACGGCCGGAGCTGGTGATGCTGCAGAAGACCATGGTCGTGGTCGAAGGCGTGTCGCGCATGCTCAATCCGCGCTTCAACATGTGGAAGGCCTCCGAACCTGTCGTCGGCGACTGGATCCGCACCAATCTTGGTCCGAAACGGATCGCCACCGATCTCAAGGACGGGCTGAAAGCGGCGGTCAAGCTCGCCGAAGCCGTGCCGGAAATCGCGGCAAAAACCGAAAAATTCCACCATCAGCTGCTGTATATGAGCGAACATGGACTGCGTTTCGATAATGAGACGGCGGAGGCGATCGGCAAGGCCGAAGCGCGGCACAACCGCTCGGGCAGGATTGCGCTGTGGATCATCGCATTGACGCTTGTCTATATTGCCTGGATGCTGAGCTGACCGCCTGCCAAAAACATGCGGTGTTCGGCATTTGGGATATCCCATGTGACGGAGGGCTCGCTTAGTCTCTCGTTCCGAGCATGATGCCGAACAGTGTGAACGGTTTTCGGGCGACATCATGCTCAGCATCCTGTTCTAGGGAGATAGGCACATGAAGCACGAACGCCTTGGCATCGAACTTTCCGGACGGCCGCTCGGTTTTGCCGACATGGTGACGATCGGGGCGGGCAAGGCTGCGGTTTCGGCTTCGGCAACCGGCATGGCCCGCATCGCGATCGCCCGCGAGGTCGTCGAGGATGCCATTGCCTCCGGCATGCCCGTCTACGGCTCGACGACAGGCGTCGGCGCCATGAAGGATGTGGAGTGGTCGGCCGACGAACTCGACACCTTCAATCTAGGCCTGGTGCGCGCCCATCATTTCGGCACCGGCACCCCTTTTTCCTGCAGTATCGTGCGCAATGCCATGGCGATCCGTATCAACACGGCGCTGACCGGCCAGGTCGGCTGCACGCCGGAGCTGATCCAGGCCTATATCAGGATGCTCGAGGCCGATCTCATCCCGGTCGTGCGCCGTACCGGCTCGATCGGCTGTGCGGATATCGGGTTGATGGGACAGATCGGCGCGGTGCTGACCGGCGTCGGCGAAGCGATCTATCGAGGCAACCGGATGCAGGCGGCCGAGGCTTTCCAGGCGGCCGGGCTGGAACCGATGCGGATGGCGCCGCGCGACAGCCTCGCTTCGCTCAGCATCAATGCGGTGAGCTTTGCCTCGGCAGCGGAAACGACGCGCAACGCCGCGGCCTCGATCCGCGTCCTGCTGGCGACGGCGATGATGGCGGCCGGCGCGCTCGGCGCTTCCCGCGATCCCTGGAAGGCGGTCCGGCATGTCGGAACGGCGCGCGAGGCGCTGATCGGCGCATGGCTCTGCAATGCCTCCGACGAATGGAACTGGCCCGTCGCAACCCATGTGCAGGATCCGCTCAGCCTGCGGATGATCGCCCAGGTGTTCGGCGCGGTGATCGAAAACCTCTTATCGACCGGCCACAAGATCCTTGCCGCCACCGGGCGCTCGGACGACAATCCCGTCGTGGTCGAAGGCCGGGTGATGACGTCGGGCGGTTCGCTGCCGCTCGATGTGACGATCCTGCTCGAATCGGCAGCGCTCTGCATGGCGCATGCGGCGCGCAACGCCTTCAACCGCTGCGTCATTCTCGGCAATGGCCAGCGGCGCGACCTGCCGGTCAATCTCGTGCCGCCGGGGCGGATCGCCACCGGCTTCGGGCCGATCATCAAACTTGCCGGCGAGATCTTCTCGCGCGTGCTGTCGATGTCCAATCCCGTGTCGGCGCAGTCGCTGGTCGTCGCGGCCGGGCTCGAGGATGAGGCGGCGTTCCTGCCGCTCGTCATCGAACGCTTCGACCGGCAGATGCGGGCGCTGAAGCGTCTCGCAGCACTCGAGGCGCTGCTGTCGGCCCAAGCTATCGACATTCTCGGCGATGAACCGAAGGGTGTCGCCGCCATGCTCTACGAGGTCGTGCGCAAACATGCGGATTTCTATACGGTCGACCGGCCGCTTTCGGCTGAAGTGGAGGCGATCGAGGAGGAACTTGGTTCGGACGAATTCGTTACGAAGCTGACCGAGCAGGTTCCGATCGCCTCCTTCGACGATTTCTTCGCCCTCGGCTCGCTGGAGCGCATCGAGGAACGGCTAACCCGTCACGAGCCGGCAGCGGTGTGATTTCCAGTTACGGAGAAAGCGGCATGGACTTCGATCTCGTTTTGCAGGGCACGGTGGTGCTGCCGGACCGCATTCTCGACGAGGGCTATGTCGCCGTGCGCGACGGCAAAATCGCCGAGGCCGGCCTCGGCGTGCCGCCTGCGGGCCGCGAACGGCATCTGCTCGGAAAAGCGCTGATCCTGCCCGGCGCGATCGACGCCCAGGTGCATTCGCTTTCCCAGAAGGACCAGGAAGATTTCATCTGGTCGACGCGCTCGGCGGCAGCCGGCGGAGTGACAACGATCGTCGACATGCCCTATGACGAAGGCAATCTCGTCTGCTCGGCAGCGGCGGTGAAGCGGAAGATCGACCATGCCGGTCCGCAGGCGCGCGTCGATTTCGCGCTTTACGGCACCGTCGATCCGGAAGAAGGCCCCGCACGGGTCCGCGAAATGGTGGAGGCAGGCGTTGCGGCCTTCAAATTCTCGACATTCGGTACCGACCCGAAGCGCTTTCCGCGCATTCCGCCGGCCCTGCTCGACGCCTGCTTTGCGGCTATCGCGCCGACGGGGCTGACGGCGGGCGTACACAATGAAGACGACGAGGCGGTGCGCACTTACATGGAGCAGGTGAAGGCGAGCGGCATCACCGATTGGCGGGCGCACGGCCTGTCGCGGCCGCCGATCACCGAGCTGCTGGCGATGCATACGATCTTCGAGACCGGCGCCAATACCGGCTGCCCGGCGCATGTGGTGCACTGCTCGCTCGGGCGCGGCTACGATATCGCGCGCGCCTATCGCCGCGACGGCTTTGCGGCGACGGTGGAATGCTGCATCCACTATCTAACGCTCGACGAGGAAAACGACGTGAAGCGCCTCGGCGGCAAGGCGAAGATCAATCCGCCCGTGCGGCCGCGCGCCGAGGTGGAGGCGCTCTGGCGGAAGGTTGCCGAGGGCGATGTCTGGCTGGTCTCGACCGATCACGTCAGCTGGTCGGAAAACCGCAAGACCAATCCCGACATGCTTGCCAATGCCTCCGGCGTTCCCGGTCTCGAGGTGATGATGCCGCTGTTTGTCAAAGGCGCCGTGGACCGCGGCATTCCGCTGACATGGGCAGCCAGGCTGATGGCGGAGAACCCGGCAAAGCATTTCCGGCTCGACCATATCAAGGGCGCGCTGACCCCGGGCAAGGATGCCGATATCGTCGTGCTCGAGCCGCGCGACAGCGTCTATGATGCCGCCGTGAGCGGCAACAACGTCGTCGGCTGGAGCCCCTATAACGGCATCCGCCTGCCGTGGGCCGTTTCCGCCACCTACCTCAGGGGCGAAAAGATCGCCGAGGGCGCCAAGGTGCTGGCCAAACCCGGCAACGGCCGCTTCGTGCGGCCGCCGCCGCGCCAGGTCATTGCGGGAGCTGTCGAATGAGCCGCAATCTTCCCGTCAATGCCAGCCGGATCGCTGGAGATATCGAGGCGCTGGCCGGGATCACCGAGCCGGGGCATCCCTGGACGCGGCGGGCCTTCTCGCCGCTCTTTCTCGATGGCCGGGCCTATATCGAAGCGCGGATGAAGGCGGCGGGACTGGAAACGCGGATCGATGCCGCCGGCAATCTGATCGGACGGCGGACAGGCCGGAAACCGTGGCTCGGCACGATCATGGTCGGCTCGCATTCCGACACGGTGCCGGAGGGCGGCCGCTTTGACGGCATCGCCGGCGTGATCTCGGCGCTGGAGGTGGCGCGCGCGCTGCGCGATCAGAATATCGAACTCGATCACGATCTCGAAATCGTCGATTTCCTTGCCGAGGAGGTGAGCATCTTCGGCGTGTCCTGCATCGGCAGCCGCGGCATGACCGGCCAACTGCCGGAGGCCTGGCTTTCGCGCGTCAGCGACGGGCGCGACCTGGCCGAAGGCATCGCCCAGGTCGGCGGCAGACCCGATGTGCTGATGCAGCAGAACAGGCCCGATATAGCAGGCTTTCTGGAGCTTCATATCGAACAGGGGCCGGTGCTCGAAGCCGAAAAGGAGGATATCGGCATCGTCACCGCGATCTCAGGCATCACCCGTATCGAGATCACCGTCGAAGGGCGGGCCGACCATGCCGGAACGACGCCGATGGATCGGCGGGCGGATGCGCTGGTCGCAGCGTCGCAGTTGGTGCTCGACATCCGCAACGCCGCCGCCGAACTTGCCAAAACGCCGGGCCATTTTGCAGCAACGGTCGGGGAATTCAGGATCGAGCCGAACGCCGCCAATGTCGTGCCGTCGAAGGTGGTGCTGCTGATCGATGGCCGTGCCGAAGTCCGTGCCGACATCGAGGCATTCTGCCGCTGGCTCGACGGCCATGTCGAAAAGCTGGCGGGCGCCTATGGCGTGACGATCAAGACCCCGAACCGAGTTTCCGACAATCAGCCGACGCCTGGCGATGCCGGACTGCTGTCGATCTTGGAGGCTGCCTGCGAACGGGTCGGCGCAAAACATCGGCGCATGGCCTCCGGCGCGGGACACGATACCGCCTGGATCGCCAAGGTGGCGCCGGCGGCGATGATCTTCGTGCCCTGCCGGGACGGCCGCAGCCATTCGGCCGACGAGTGGGCTGAAAACGACGATATCGCGCTCGGCGCGGCCGTGATGTTCGAGGCGGTGCGCGCGATGGACAAAAGCTTGAATCAGGAGAAGGCGAATGGGACGCATACTCGTTGAGAAGGACGTGGAAGCTGCCGTCAAGGGCGGCTCCGTCTATGCCGCCGGCGGCGGCGGCTGGGCCGATCACGGACGGATGCTCGGTTATGCCGCCGTCAATGTCGGCAAGCCCGAGCTGGTCTCGATCGACGAACTGAAGGACGAGGACTGGATTGCCACCGCAGCCGCGATTGGCGCACCGGCCTCCACGACGCCCTGGGAAATGCAGGGCATCGACTATGTGAAGGCTGTGCAATTGCTGCAGGAGGCGCTGGGCGAAAAGCTTTCCGGGCTGATCATCGGCCAGAACGGCAAATCCTCGACGCTGAACGGCTGGCTGCCGTCAGCGATCCTCGGCACCAAGGTGGTCGACGCGGTCGGTGATATCCGCGCGCATCCCACAGGCGACATGGGCTCGATCGGCATGGCCGGTTCGCCCGAGCAGATGATCCAGACCGCCGTCGGCGGCAATCGCGCCGAGAACCGTTATATAGAACTGGTGGTGAAGGGAGCGACGGCGAAGATCTCGCCGGTGCTGCGCGCCGCCGCCGACCAATCCGGCGGCTTCATCGCCAGCTGCCGCAATCCGCTCCGCGCCTCCTATGTCCGCACCCATGCAGCGCTCGGCGGTATCTCGATGGCGCTTGCGCTCGGCGAGGCGATCATCGCGGCGGAGAAGCGCGGCGGATCTGCCGTCATCGACGCGATCTGCAAGACGACGGGCGGGCATATCCTTGCCGAGGGCGTCATCACCCGCAAGGACGTCGTCTACACCAAGGAGGCCTTCGACATCGGCACGATCACTGTCGGCGCGGGCGAAAAATCGGTGACGCTGCATGTGATGAACGAATATATGGCGGTGGACGATGCGGATGGCAAAAGGCTTGCGACCTTCCCCGCCGTCATCACCACGCTTTCACCGGAGGGCGAGCCGCTCAGCGTCGGCCAGCTCAAAGAAGGCATGCCTGTCTTCATCCTGCATGTGCCGATGGAGATCATTCCGCTGTCGGCAAGCGTGCTCGATCCAACCGTCTATCCCGTCGTCGAAAAGGCGATGGGGATCGAGATCGCACGTTATGCACTGGCGACGAAGGCCTGAGCCATGGCGCGCGATCCCGGCCTCGAAGAACTGATGCGTGAGGAACTCGGCGGTCGGCCGGGCCTTGCCGAAAAATCGATGTTCGGCGGCTGGGCCTTCATGCTGAACGGCAATCTTCTCTGCTGCGCGCGCCATGACGGCATGCTGATCCGTCTCGGCAAGGGCAATGACGGCTGGGCGCTGGCGCTGCCGGGCGTGATCCAGATGCTGTCGGGCGAGCGGGTGATGCATGGCTGGGTGCGAGGCAATGCCGAGGTTTACGGCGACGATGCTCTCAGACGGCGTCTGCTTGATGCCGCGCTCGCCTATGTGGAATCGCTGCCGAGCAAATAACAAACGAGGAACCACGATGCCGAAGGCCAATCTACGTCATCCGAAATTTCCGATTCCCGGCGGGCCGGAGCTGCGCGCCAAGGGCTGGCGGCAGGAAGCGCTGCTGCGGCTGCTCGAAAATGTGCTTTCCGTCGGCGAGGACCCCGACAACCTGATTGTCTATGCCGCTCTCGGCAAGGCGGCCCGCAACTGGGCGGCGCACAGGGGCATTGTCAAGGCTCTGACCGAGATGGAGGAGGACCAGACGCTGCTCATCCAGTCCGGCAAGCCGATCGGGCTCGTTCGAACGCATGCCAAGGCGCCGCTCGTCATCATGGCGAACTGCAATATCGTCGGGCAATGGGCAAAGGCCGAAGTGTTCTACGAGCTGCAGCGCAAGGGACTGATCTGCTGGGGCGGGCTGACGGCCGGCGCCTGGCAATATATCGGTAGCCAGGGCGTCATCCAGGGTACCTACGAAATCTTCATGCGCATCGCCGAGCGGCGCTTCGGCGGCGATCTCCTCGGCCGGTTCGTGCTGACGGCCGGCCTCGGCGGCATGGGCGGAGCGCAGCCGCTTGCCGGCCGTATGGCAGGCGCTGCGATCCTCTGCGTCGACATCGATCCGGAGCGGGCCCGCAAGCGCCAGCAGATCGGTTATCTCCAGGAAATCGCACCCGATCTCGATACCGCCCTTCAGATGATCGATGCGGCGGTGAAGGACAAGCGGGCGCTGTCCGTCGGCCTTGTCGGCAATGCGGCGGAAGTCTATCCCGAGATCGCCCGGCGCGGCATCGTGCCCGACATCGTCACCGACCAGACCTCGGCGCATGACCTCGTCTATGGCTATGTGCCGAAGGGCATGAACCTCGATCAGGTCAAGGGTCTGCGCGACAATGGCCAGGGGCAATTGATGGCGGCAAGCCGCGCCTCGATCGTCGAGCATGTGACGGCGATGCTGGAGTTTCAGAAGAAGGGTTCCGAAGTCTTCGACAACGGTAATCTGATCCGCACGCAGGCCAAAGAGGGCGGCGTCGCCAATGCCTTCGACATCCCGATCTTCACCGAAGCCTATCTCAGGCCGCTGTTTGCCCGGGCGATCGGCCCATTCCGCTGGATGGCTCTGTCAGGCGAGGAGAGCGATATCGCCCGCATCGACGACCTGCTGCTCGAAATGTTCCCCGACAACAAGATCATCACCAACTGGATCCGGCTGGCGCGCGAGCACGTGCCCTTCGAGGGGCTGCCGGCCCGCATCGCCTGGCTCGGCCATGGCGAACGCACGGCACTCGCCCGGCGCGTCAACGCGCTGGTTGCGAGCGGCGAACTCAAAGGCCCCGTCGCCTTCTCCCGCGACCATCTCGATGCCGGCGCCATGGCGCATCCCAATATCATGACCGAGGGGATGAAGGACGGCTCGGATGCGATCGCCGACTGGCCACTGATCGATGCGATGATGCTCTGCTCGTCGATGGCCGATCTCGTCGTCGTCCATTCCGGCGGCGGCGGCTATGCCGGCTACATGACCAGCTGCGGCGTCACCGTCGTCGCCGACGGCACGGACGACGCTGACGAACGGCTCGACCATGCGCTGACCAACGATACGGCGCTCGGCGTCATGCGTTACGCCGATGCCGGTTACGAGGAGGCGCTGGACGAGGTGGCGAAGAAGGACGTGCCCTATATCCGGCTTGGTTGATGTGCGGGAGGCGGACGTCAGGCAATCAGATTGGAGACCTCGATGAGGTTGCCGTCGGGATCCCTGAAATAGACCGAGCGCAAACCTCCTGTCGCGCCGGTGCGCTCGACCGGGCCTTCTTCGATCGCAACGCCCGCGGCCTGTAGATCAGCGATGACATCGGCAATCGGCGTTTCGGCGATGAAGCAGAGGTCGCCGGAGCCGGGTGTGGGATGTATCGCCTTGGGATCGAATTCGTCTCCGGCCTGGTGCAGGTTGATCTTCTGCCCGCCGAATTTCAGCGCCTTGCGGCCTTCCGCGAAGGTTTCGACCGACATGCCGAGGATGCGGGAATAAAAATCGCAGGTGATGGCGATATCGGCGACGGTCAGCACGAGATGGTCGAGACGGTCTATGCGGATCATGCTTTTCTCCTCGCGAGGTGCTGGGCAAGACAGGCGGAGACAAAGGCCAGCGCCAGCATGGCAAGGGTGAAGATAACGACGGCGCCCCAGCCTTCAACCGCGAAGAACCAACCGCCCGCCGAACCCATGAGGCTGGAGCCGACATAATAGGCGAGCATATAGAGCGATGAAGCATGGCCCTTGGTGCCACGCGCCAGCTTGCCGACGAGACCGCTGGCGATCGAATGGCTCATGAAGAAGCCGGTCGTGAGCACTGTTATACCGAAGATGATGACCGGAAGCGAGGCCGCGAGCGTTAGCGCGCTGCCAGCTGCGGTGAGTGCCAGACCGAAAAGAAGCACGGAAAAATGCCCGATCCGGTCTCCGAGCAGGCCGCCGATCGAAGAGGCGCCGATGCCGAAGAGGTAGACGGTGAAGATCAGGCCGAGTTCGGTCTGGTTGAGGCCGTAGGGCGGCGCCACCAAGCGGAACCCGGCATAGTTATAGATGGTCACGAAGGAGCCCATCGCCAGGAAGGCAATGGCGAAGATGAAGGGCAGCGCCGGATTGGTGAGATGGCCGAGCCAGGCTTTTGCATGAAAGCGCGGATCGAAGCCCGGCCGGCGGACGAAATTGCGTGATGGCGGCAGGAGGGCGATGAAGCCGATCGCGGCGGCAAGGCCAATGGCGCCGATGAGAAAAAGCGCCGGACGCCAGGTGAGATATTCGGCGAAGATGCCGGTCAGCACGCGGCCGGACATGCCGCCGAAGGCCGTGCCGCCGACATAGAGGCCCATGGTGGCGCCGAGGCCGCGCGGATCGATTTCCTCGGCGAGATAGGCCATGGCGACAGCCGGCACGCCGCCGAGAACGAGGCCTTGGAGCGCGCGGATGACGAGCAGCAAGTGCCAATTCGGGGCAAAGGCGGTGGCAATGGTCAGCAATGCCGCGCCGACCAGCGATATCGACATCAGGCTGCGGCGGCCAAGGCCTTCCGAAACCGCGGCGGCGCAGACGATGGCGACCGCGAGGAAACCGGTGGAGAGCGAGAGGGACAGCGAGCTTTCGGCCGGGCTGACGGAGAATTGCTGTGAGAAGATCGGCAGCAGCGGCTGGACGCAATAGAGCAGCGAGAAGGTGGAGAAGCCGGAGAGGAAGAGCGCCAGGCTGGCGCGGCGATAGGCGCCGGTGCCACGGGTCAGATAGTGCTTCTGTCCTTGGATCGCGGTTGTCTCGGCGGTCTTCACTGCATGCACTGACGTCGGCATATCTTCATCCTTCCAGTCTCCGATCTAGTCAACGCCGCTCCATTTGTCCAATATATGGCGCTGGCGATTTCGATAGGTTTTGGAGATGGCGATGGAGCTGCGGCATTTGAGATATTTTCTCGCGGTGGCGGAAGAAGGCAATTTCACCCGCGCCGCCGGCAAGCTCGGCATCGGGCAGCCGCCGCTCAGCCAGCAGATCCGCGACCTGGAAAGGGAAGTGGGTGCGGCGCTGTTTCACCGCGTCCCGCATGGGGCCGAATTGACGGCAGCTGGCGCGGCCTTCCTCGGCGAGGCAAAGGCTTCGCTCGCGGCCGCGGAAAAGGCGAAGCTTGCGGCGCAAAGCGCCAATCGCGGCGAGACGGGCCGGCTGTCGCTCGGTTTCACCGCTTCCTCCGCCTTCAATCCCGTCGTCAGCACGACGTCCGCCGCTTTCGCGCACGCTGGCCGGAGGTGCAGCTGTCGCTGACGGAAATGAATACGCTGGCGCTGATGCAGAAGCTGGAACGCGGCGAGCTGGACGCCACCTTCATGCGCCCCAGCCTCGACGATCCCGCCGGCATCCGGCTGCGGCGGCTGCCGGATGAGCCGATGGTGATCGCCCTGCCCGCCAGCCATCCCTTGACACGGCATCCCAGCCTGCCGCTTGCGGCGCTGGCGGAGGAACCCTTCATCCTCTTTCCCCGGCTCGTGGGCCTGAGCCTCTACGACGATGTCGTGCTCGCCTGCCGCAAGGCGGGATTCGAGTTGACCGTGGCGCAGGAGGCACCGCAGATTTCCTCTGTCGTCAATCTGGTGGCGGCCGATCTCGGCGTCTCGATCGTGCCGGCCTCGATTTCGCAGATCAAGCTCGAAGGTGTGGCCTACCGGCCGATCGAGGGGCCGCCGGCCGTGGCGCGCCTGGCGCTGGCAATCCTGAAAACACATCGCTCGCCGGTCACCGAGAACCTGATCAGCTTGCTGAGTTAGCCCACCGGATCCCAATAGGGCGGGTCGCCGAAGCTCGTCTTCAGATGATCGGCAATGGCGCGAAGCTTGGCGGAGGGATTTCGGCCTTCGGGATGGGCCATGTAGATGAATTCGGCCTCCGGCCTGTGACCGACATCGACTTCCGCAAGCCGGCCCTCGCGGATGGCCGGGCCGGCGATGAAGGCCGGCAACAGCGCGATGCCGAGCCCGGCAATCGCGGCATCGCGAAGCATGTCGCCATTGTTGATGCCGAGCGCCAATTTCGCACGGACGACGATCGCACCATCGGGCGTCTGGAAACGCCAGTCGGCAACGCCGCGATTGGTGTAGAAGATGCCGCGATGGCTGTTGAGATCGGAAAGCGACGACGGAATTCCCTGGCGGGCGAGATAATCCGGCGAGGCGCAGAGAAGACGGCGGCTATGCGCGAGCTTCCAGGCGACCAGCCGGCTATCGGCGATTGGGCCGTTGCGGATAATGGCATCATAACCGTCCGAGGCGGCATCGACGCGCCGGTCATCGATATCGAGGGTCAGTTCGATCTCGGGATGTTCGGCAAGAAAGGGATAGAGCGCCGGACCGAGATGCATGCGGCCGAAGGTGACGGGGGCGGCAATGCGGATCGGGCCGGACAGCGTTCCGCGCCGCTCCGCCATATCTGCCGCGGCTTCCTCGATCTCGCGCACGATGCGCGCGGCGCGCTCCAGGAAGACCGTGCCATCCTCTGTCAAGGTGAGCTTGCGCGTCGTTCGGTGCAGCAGCATGCCGCCGAGCGACTTCTCCAGTTCCGCCAGCCTTTCGCTGACGACGGATTTGGACAGCCGCAGGCGCCGGGCCGCCTCGCTGACCGAGCCCGCCTCAACCACGGCGACGAAAGCCGCAATACCTTCTATTCTGATCATCGTTCGGCTTTTCCGAATTCGAATTCCCCAATCTGAAGACTAATCCGAACGAAAGGAAAATGCCATCTTCCACTCATCGAAAGGGACGGCAGGGGCCGCCTCACCTTAAACGCAGGAGATGGAACCATGAACCGCTTGAACAACAAGGTCGCGATCGTTACCGGCGCAAGCTCCGGCATCGGCCGCGCCACGGCAAAGCTCTTCGCCGCCGAAGGCGCCAAGGTCGTCGTCGGCGCCCGCCGCCAGGGCGAACTCGACAGCCTCGTCGCAGAGATCAAGGCAGAGGGCGGCGACGCCATGGCCATTGCCGGCGACGTACGCTCGGAAGACTATCACAAGGCGCTGGTCACCGCCGCCGTGACGAAATACGGCAAGCTCGATATCGCCTTCAACAATGCCGGCACGCTCGGCGAAGCCGGTCCGAGCACCGCCGTTTCGGAAGCAGGCTTCAGCGAGGCGCTGGCGATCAATCTGACGGCTTCCTTCCTCGCCGCCAAGCATCAGATCGGCGCGATGGTGGAAAATGGCGGCGGCTCGGTAATCTTCACCTCGACCTTCGTCGGCTACAGCTTCGCCTTTCCGGGCGTTGCCGCCTATGCCGCCAGCAAATCCGGGCTGATCGGCCTGACGCAGGCGCTTGCCGCCGAATTCGGCCAGCAGGGCGTGCGCGTCAATGCCATCCTGCCGGGTGCTGTTGATACCGACATGTATCGGGACATGAACGATACGCCTGACAAGCAGGCCTTCGTCACCAACCTGCATGCGCTGAAGCGTGTCGCAACCCCCGAAGAACTCGCCCGCTCGGTTCTCTATCTCGCCTCCGACGATGCGAGCTTCGTCACCGGCACGGCCTCGCTGGTCGACGGCGGCGCTTCGATCACCCGCACCTGAGACGGCGCGGCGCGATTATCCGCTGCGGGTTGGGGGGCTTCCCCGACCCGTGGGGACGTCGCGTAGATCCGCGCGATTGCATGTTCTCCGCCAAAGGCTTAGGGTCGAGGGCGGTCAGAAAAGGCAACGGGTAGAAGGCCATGGCTCTCAGCGGCAAACGCATCCTCCTCATCATCTCGGGCGGCATCGCGGCCTATAAGAGCCTGGATCTGATCCGCCGGCTGCGCGAGCGCGGCGCGAGCGTGCGCCCTGTCATGACCAAGGGCGCGCAGGAATTCGTCACGCCGCTTGCCGTCGGTGCGCTGGCGGCGGACCATGTGTTCCTCGATCTGTTTTCGCGTCAGGACGAACAGGATGTCGGCCATATCCGGCTGGCGCGCGACTGCGACCTCGTGCTGATTGCCCCTGCCTCCGCCGACCTGATGGCGAAGATGGCGAACGGGCTTGCCGACGATCTCGCCTCGACCGTGCTCCTGGCGACCAACAGGCCGGTGCTTGCCGCACCGGCGATGAACCCGGCCATGTGGGCGCATCCGGCGACGCGGCGGAATGCTGCGATGCTCAGAGCCGACGGCATCCGCTTCATCGGACCGATGGCCGGCGAGATGGCGGAAAGCCGAGAGGCCGGGCTCGGCCGGATGGCGGAGCCGCTTGACATTGTCGCTGCGGCCGAAACCATGCTCGACGATGGAGAAAAGCCGCTCAAGGGACGCAAGGCGATCGTCACCTCAGGACCGACGCACGAACCGATCGATCCGGTGCGCTATATCGCCAACCGCTCCTCCGGCCGGCAGGGGCATGCGATCGCCGCAGCCCTTGCAAAGCTCGGGGCGGAGGTGACCCTCGTGTCGGGGCCGGTGACGATCGCCGATCCCGTCGGCGTCAGCACCGTGCATGTCGAGCGGGCCGAAGAAATGCGCGACGCCGTGCTTGCGGCGCTGCCGGCCGACATCGCGGTGATGGTCGCGGCGGTGGCGGACTGGCGCGTCGCCTCGGCGGCCGACCAGAAGCTGAAGAAACATCCGGGCGAATCCATCCCGACGCTGGCGCTGACCGAGAATCCGGACATCCTGAAAACCGTCGGCCATCACACGATGCGACCGAAGCTGGTGATCGGCTTTGCCGCCGAGACGCAGGATGTGGAAAGCAATGCGAAGGCGAAACTGGAAAGGAAAGGCGCCGACCTGATCGTCGCCAATGACGTCTCTCCTGCGACCGGAATCATGGGCGGCAGCCGCAACAGGGTCAAACTCATTCGCCGCGACGGCGTCGAGCAATGGCCTGACCTGACGAAGGAAGAGGTTGCCGAACGACTCGCGGCACTGATCGCCAAGCAGCTCCGCTGATCGCCAGCGGCTCAGCTGACACCGAGCGTTTAGGCAGGAATGGCCACGCGCAGCGGCTTGGCGGCACTGCGCTTCTCCGGCCGGAAGTCGGCGACGTCGATGCCATCTTTGCCGACGGTGACGGCGCTGCCATCCGGAATTTCGGCCCAGGCATCGACATCGTCATTCAACGGCTCGGAGACGAGGCAATAACCCGCGCCGACGGGAGAGGCGTAGAGCGTCGGCGCCTTGCGATCCGTGGCATAACGGATCGCATAGAGCGTGCTGCCATCGGAGAAGGCGGCGGTGAATCGCAGCAGGATCGAGCCGATGACGCTTTCGGCCAGGCCCTCGACGACACCGATCATATCCGCCATCGCAGCGACCGGCGCCTCGCGCAGGCCGAACTGCAGCGCCAGCAGGAACATCAGCTCGGAATCGGTCGTGCCGCCGCGGGCATTGAACAGCTCGTCGTCGAGCATCGCCTCCATCGGCCGGCGCAGGCGCTCGAAGCCTGCGATCTGGCCGTTATGCATGAAGGACCAGGTGCCATGGGTGAAGGGATGGCAGTTGTCGCGGCGCGTGCCGCCGCCTGTGGCAGCGCGGACATGGGCGAGGAAGAGGGGCGAACGGATCTGCCGTGCCAGGCTCTTCAGATTGCAATCCGACCATGCCGGCAGGATATCGCGGTAGCGGCCGGGTTCGGGCCTGTCACCATACCAGGCGATGCCGAAGCCATCGCCATTCGTCGCCGTCTTGGCGCGGGTGGCGCAATGCGACTGCTCGATCAGGGAATGGGCGGGCGAAGATACCAGTTCCTCGAGATAGAGAGGGTCTCCGCGATAGGCTGCCCAGCGACACATGGCTCTTTGCTCCGGAACCCGCCGCCGCATCGGCGGGAATGCTGAAATTGTCGAACGACGCAGCTAACAACAGCTTAACGCGCGGCCGGTTTGCAAGCCAAACATGACGGTTTCTTGACGTATAGCCTCTTCAAATTCGGCAAAACACTGTGTTCTCTCGTGAACACCCGTGTTCCCCAAAGCAGGGCATGCGTGCATTTTTGCTTGCATCTCGAAAGAATCAGCCTAACTTTAAGCCATCGGCAACAGAACGAAAGGAAGGTGATCCAATGTCTAATGAGATTTCGGACCTCGTAACGGGCATGGAAGAGGTGACGAAGGCGAGGCAGCCCTCGCTCTAATCCCCGCCTTCCTGGGGCTGCATAGACAGTCCAGGCCAGTTTGAGGCCAAACTCATGGAAAGGGTCGCCGAGGCGGCCCTTTTTTATTGTCTTGATGTCTTCATTGTCTTGATGCCAGGCGTTGACGGAAGATCGAAATCTCACTACTCATAAAGTCATCAGATGACTTTATGAGTAGTGAGATGCGAGCGCTCAGCAAGACCAATCTCGCCGATGAGGCGATCGAGGCAATCCGCGGCGACATTCTCGGCAAACGCTGGGCGGTCGGCGAGAAATTGCCGAATGAAGCCTCGCTGTCGGCCATGCTTTCCGTCAGCCGCGGCACGGTGCGCGAGGCGGTGCGGGTTCTCGTCTCCCAGGGCTATCTCGAAACAAGGCAGGGTTCGGGCACCTATGTCCGCGCCACCAGCGATGCCGGCCGGCCGCTGACGATGGCGCGGCGTGCCAGCCTGCGTGATCAGTTCGAGGCGCGCTTGGCGCTCGACGTCGAGGCCGCCCGGCTGACGGCGATCCGCAAGACGCCGGAGACGGTTGCCGGGCTTCGCCGGCTGCTTGCCGAACGCGGCAATTACGACGGCGGCAATCAGGCCACCTTCATCGAACGCGACCTCGCCTTTCACAAGGCCATCATCGCCGCTTCGGGGAACCGGGCGATGATCGAGATCTACGATTTCTTCTCGGCCTCGATCGCCGACACCATCGCGGCGACGCTCGGCAAGGACATTCCCGAGCCGGACATGCAGGCGCATGCCGATATCGTCGATGCCATCGAAACCGGCGATCCCGACAAGGCGGATGCGGCGGTGCGCCGTTTCATGGCACCGGTTCTTGCCGCACTCGAGCGGATGATCCTGTCATGAACACGCCTTCCAACAATGCCGCCAGCACGCTCGAGGCGGCCGACGAATTGCTTGTAGACGCCGAGGCCGGCAGCCTTCTACCGCCGCAGGCAACGCCGGTGCGGGGAGCTGCGCATCGTTTCCTGCTCGGCGCAAGCCTGGTGCTGATCGCCTTCAACCTGCGCCCGGTCTTCTCCAGCGCCTCGGCGCTGCTGCCGGAAATCCGCTCCGAACTCGGCCTCAGCGCGCTTGGCGCCAGCCTGCTGACGACGCTTCCGGTTGTCTGCCTCGGCGCCTTCTCGCCGCTTGCGCCTCGTCTTGCCCAGCGCTTCGGGACCGAACGCACGCTGCTCGGCGTTCTCCTGCTTTTGGCGCTGGGCACCGCCTTGCGCGGGCTTTCCTCCGTGCCGCTGCTCTTCATCGGCACGGCCCTTGCCGGCGCCTGTATCGCCGTCGGCAACGTGCTGCTGCCGGGGCTGGTGAAGCGGGATTTCGCCGGGCGCGCCGCGCTGATGACCGGCTTCTACACGATGGCGCTTTGCGCCGGAGCGGCAAGTGCCGCCGGACTGACACTGCCGATCGAGCATGGGCTCGGCGGCTCCCTCGAAGGCGCGCTCGCCATCTGGGCGCTGCCGGCGCTCGCCGTCAGCCTGCTCTGGCTGCCTGAGGTTCTTCGCAGCGGCAGACAGGCAAGGCGAAACGGCTTTCGCGTCGAAGGCCTCTGGCGCGACCGGCTCGCCTGGCAGGTCACGCTGTTCATGGGGCTGCAATCGGCACTTGCCTATTGCGTCTTCGGCTGGCTGGTTCCGATCTTGCGTGAACGCGGGCTCGACGGCGTCACTGCCGGGGCGATCGTTTCGCTGTCGGTGATGGTGCAGGCGGCATCCTGCCTGATCGTGCCGCATATCGCGGTGCGCGGTCGGGACCAGCGGCTAATCAATGCGAGCCTCTGCGGCGTCGCCGTCACCGCCCTGCTCGGCCTGCTCTTCGCGCCGCTTTCGACGGTCTGGCTATGGGCGGTTCTGCAGGGCATCGGCCAGGGCGGGCTGATCGCAGCGGCCATGACGACGATCGTGTTGCGCTCACGCGATCCCGATGTCGCCGCCCATCTTTCCGGCATGGCGCAATGCGTCGGCTACCTGCTTGCCGCCATCGGCCCGCTCATCGTCGGCCTCATCCGCGGCTGGACCGGCAGTTTTTCCTGGTGCGCAGCCCTCTTCGTTGCGCTCGGACTGGGCGCGGCAATCAACGGCTGGAAGGCCGGGCGGGCGGTTGAGATCAACGTTCACGCGGTCGAAAAGGACGGCTGAGCCTCACCTATCCATCACCATCTCTTGATGCCGGTCGTCGGCCGCGGATGCTACGCTATCTCAGCCTCGCATCCCGACCGCCGGAGGAAACATCTTGCGCATACGAACCCTGTTCCTGCTCGCCGCGCTTGTAGCATCGCTGGCCCCTGCCCTTTCCCATGCGCAGGAAAGCGATCCACCGAGGGCGAATGTCCAGAGCGGCGCACGCGACGGCGTGCTGAAGCTTCTGCCGGCCGATTCCGTCACCGAACACGCGTTGACGATCGGTGGCCGGAAGATTGCCTATACCGCCACTGCCGGCACGCTGGATCTCTTCGGCCAGGACGGGGCGCAGACCGGCGCGATCTTCTACACCGCCTATGTTGCAAGAGATAGCGGGGCGAACCGGCCTCTGACCTTTGCCTTTAACGGCGGGCCGGGTGCGGCTTCCGCCTTCCTGCATCTTGGGCTGGTCGGGCCGAAGGTTCTCGACTTCGGACCGAACGGACGCGACGGCGCCAATGCGAAACTCGTCGACAACCCGCAAAGCTGGCTCGATTTCACCGATCTCGTGCTGATCGATCCGATCGGCACCGGCTGGAGCCGGACGGCGAAGGCGGACGACGCATCCAATTATTACAACGTCAACTCAGATGCCCAGAGCATCGCCAAGGCGATCGGGCTCTATGTCGCGCACAACAACCGTTCCAACTCGCCGAAATATCTTCTCGGCGAAAGTTATGGCGGCTTCCGCGCGGCCAAGGTTGCCTCGGCGCTGCAGGAAAGCCAGGGCATCATCGTCGCCGGTGCGGTGATGCTTTCCCCGTTGGTCGAGGGCCAGCTGATGTTCAATGCCGACCAGTTCCCGCTCGGTGCCGCGCTGGAGCTGCCGTCGCTCGCCGCCGCCGAACTCGACCGGCATAACGCCTTTGACGAAGAGAAGCAGAAGGCAGCCGAGACCTTCGCGCTCGGGGACTATCTGACGACGCTTGCCGGGCCGCCGCCGACCGGTGCCGACGCCGCTGCCTTCTATGGCAGGATCGCCGCATTGACCGGCATTCCCGAGGATATCGTCACGCGCAACCGCGGCTTCCTCGGCAGTTCCTTCGTCAAACATTCAGATGGGGGCAGCGGCGAGGTGATGAGCTCTTACGACGCCTCCTTTGCAGCACCCGATCCCTATCCGGAATCGGATTACGATCGCGGCGACGACGCCATCCTCGACGGCTTCACCCGCGCCTATGGCGGCGCCTTTGCCGATTACGCCCGCAACGAACTCGGCTTCAAGACGGTGATGACCTATTCGCTGCTCGACGGCGATATCAGCCGGCGCTGGGAATGGGGCGGCGGGCGCGGCGGCGGATCGCGCTTCCAGGCCAGCGCCACTGACGACATCAGGCAGCTGCTCGCCTCAAACCCGGCCTTCCATCTGCTGATCGCACATGGCTACAGCGATGTGGTGACGCCTTATGGCGTCAGCCGCTACGTGGTCGACCATCTGCCGCCATCGCTTGCCGGCGGCCGCGTCGGGCTGAAGCTTTATCGCGGCGGCCATATGTTCTATACAAGAGCTGATCAGCGGGCCGCCTTCACGGCGGATGCAAAGGCCTTCTACGCCACACATTTGGCCGCTCAGCCGGCGGACTAAAGCGTGGCGATGTCTTTGTCGCTTAACCGCTGTACAGTTTTGCGCGACATGCTTTGGGGACTTGCCGATGCATATTACCGGAGGATGCCACTGCGGCGCGATCCGCTATCAGGCGGAGATCGACCCGGAGCGGGTCTCGATCTGCCATTGCACCGATTGCCAGCGGTTGACGGGCTCGGCCTATCGCATCACCGCACCGGCGCGGCCGGGAAGTTTCACGCTCACGTCAGGCGAGCCGAGAGGCTACGCAAAATATGGCGACAGCGGTGGTCTCAGCCGGCAATTCTTCTGCCCGAATTGCGGATCGCCGCTCTACCGCACGGACGGCGACGGCGGCGGGTTCGGCATCCGCCTGGGCAGCATCGACCAGCGGCAGGAACTGGCGCCGAAGAAACAGATATGGTGCCGCTCAGCCCTGCCCGGGGTGGCGAATATCGAAACGCTTCCGCGCTTCGAGGGCGAGGATTAGGCTGGCCTCGGCTTAACATCCCGCCTTTATTCCGGCAGAGGCATGTCCGGCCAGCTATCGGTGACGCCGGCCTGTATCGGACGCTCCAGATAGGTGGAAAGCGCGATATAGCTGCGGGTACCGGTGACGCCGGGGACGGCATGGATCTGGGCGAGAAAAGCTTCCAAGGCCTGTGGGCTTGCTGTGCGGACCTTGAAGAGAACGCTGGCGTCGCCGGCAACCGAATGCATCTCCTCGACCTCGGGAAACTGCAGGACCTGCATCAGCCGCTCGCTCTTGCCCCAGCCGGCCGCCTCCACATGCACGAAGGCAAGCAGCGGTTTGCCAAGCGCTGCGCCATCCAGCGCGGCATGCACGCCCTTGATGGCGCCGGATTGTCTCAGGCGGCGCACCCGCTCATGCACGGCCGGCGCTGACAGGCCGACCACTTCGCCAAGTCTGGCATAGCTCTGGCTGCTGTCGGCGGCGAGCGCGGCTAATATTCTTCGGTCGAATGCATCGATGACCGGCTGCGGCCCGCGTCCCTGCCGAAGATCCTCTGTATTTTTCGCCATTCCGCAAACTCCCCTTTCTGCCGAAGAATAATCGCCGATACTGGCATTCTTCAATAGGATATTCGGAAGAGGAGGAATCTCATGGAGATGATCGCGCACAATCCGGCAAACGGGATCTATGCAGCGAGCCCTGATTACATCCATGCGCTGGAGGTCAGGCATCCATCCCGGCTGCTCTTCGTCAGCGGTACGATGGGTCTCGATCAACAGGGAATGGCGGCGGCCGATCTGGAAGGCCAGTTAGAGCTCATCTGGTCCAATCTTCGCGCCATCCTCACGTCCGCTGATATGACGGTCGACAATATCGTGCGGCTGACGAGCTATCTCAGCGACGGCGCCTTTATGGAAGCGAACCAGAATGCCCGTCTTCGGACACTTGGCGGTCGCGCCGTGCCGACTACGGCGATCATCGTCGAAACGCTGCGCCACGACTGGCTCGTCGAAATCGAGATCATCGCTGCCGGCTGACGGCACATTGGCCATCGCACCCAAAGATGCGATGGCCATGGTTTTCAGGCCGCCTGTTTCAACTGGCCGAGCGCCTCGGCCAGATCGACCTCACCGCGGAAACCGCCGCTGCTCTTCGCCTCCTGCCGATGCTCGATCGCATGGGCAAAACGCACGGCCGGCTCCTGCTGCATGCGCTCATAGAGACGATGCAGGCCGGGAAACTGCCGGCGGTCGACGACCGTGTGGAAATCGTTCCAGCGGGCGATGCCGACGAAATAGGCGTCCGCGAGGCTTGGCCCGTTGCCGAGAAGCCATTCGCGGCCATCGAGCAGACGCTCCAGCGTATGATGCGCCTTTTCGACCGCCGCGATGCCATAGGCCGTGAGGACCTGCTTCTGCTGCGGCTCCAGCGGATGCTCGATCGCATACCAGAGCGGGCCGAAGGCCTGGAAGAAGGTGGTGTTGAGAAAGGCGAGCATCTGGTTCAGCCGATCGAAATCCGCCGATCCCTGCGCAACGCCCAGACCGTTGCCGATCGTGCGGGCGCCGATATGGTGCAAGATCGCCATGCTTTCGCTGATCGTCCTGCCATCTTCGAGCAGCAGCGACGGCGTTTCGCCGACCATGTTGATCTGCTTGTAGTCTTCACTGGAGACTATTTCCGGCATCTCGACGCGGCAGAGCCGATAAGGCAGGCCGGACCATTCCAGCGCGACGATCGAGCCGAAGGAGCAGCCCTCCGGCACGCCGTAAAACAATATGGGGGACATCAATCGTTCCTTTCAGAATTGAACCCGTTTGGACGAGATGAATATGAGGATGTGGACGATCTTGCGGTAGAGGCTATAAATGCATCGCAATGTCCACATATCTGGAAGATGACGATGGCGCTTTTCAATCTCAACGACCTCCGTCTTTTCGTGCAGGCCGTCGACAGCGGCAGCTTTACGGCCGCTGCAAGGCATCTCGGCATTCCGAAATCGACGGTGAGCAAGCGGGTTGCAGAACTGGAGGCACGGCTTGGCGTGCGGCTGATCCAGCGCACGTCGCGAAGCTTCGCGCTGACCGAACTCGGCCGGGAATTCTTTCAGCATGCCCAGGCCTCGATCATCGAAGCGGAGATGGCCGAGGGCATCGTGCGCCGGCATCTGGCCGAACCTGCCGGCAGCGTTCGCCTGACCGCCTCGGTGCCGACGGCGCAGTTTACCTTGACGGAGCATCTGCCGGCGCTGGCGGTGCGCTATCCGAAGCTCCGGCTTTCCGTGCATGTGACGGACCGTTTCGTCGATATCGTCCAGGAAGGGTTCGACATCGCGCTGCGCAGCCACCGCGGGCCACTGCCGGATTCGGCGCTCGTGCAGAGGAAGCTCGCCAGCCACCCTTTCTTCATCCTCGCCTCGCCGGATTATGTCAGCGCCCATGGGCAACCGCGCCGGCCGGAGGAGCTGGCACAGCATGCGACGATCATGACCAGCCTGACGGAGGACCAGTGGCGGCTTTATTCAGGCGGCGACGAGGTTCTCATCGCGCTGCATTCCGTCATGGCGGCGGATGAGCCCTATGTCTTGATGGAAATGGC
>NZ_VSZV01000033.1:0-1091 GCF_008919455.1 Rhizobium sp. PEPV16 | reverse complement strand
GCCAGATGACCAGGCTGCGCAAGAGCGGCGTCATTCGCATCGAGAATTTCCGACATATCATCGTCCCCGACATGGATGAACTGGAGCGGATGATCAGCGCGTAAGAGGGATCAGCGCGGCGCATAAGCCGTTGGGTTAGCGCGTAATGACCACGCGGGTATTGGCAAGGCCGGCCTGCCGCGTCAGCGAGAAGAATTGGGCGGCATTGTCGGGGTGCAGGCGAACGCAACCATGCGAGGCCGGCCGACCCAAGCGTTTCAGGTCGAAGGTGGCGTGAACGGCGTAACCGCCGTTGAAGAATACGGCGAAGGGCATCGGCGCATTATCGTATTTGCGCGAGCGATGATCGCGTGACAGCCACTTGGCGCTCCACGAACCGGTCGGCGTGACATAGCCGTTGCGCGCGGTCGAAACCTTCCAGCGATACTTGACGAAGCCGTTCTCGGAAACAGTCATCGTCTGCTTGCCGATGCTGATATTGGCGACCAGCGTTGCTGCCTGAGCGGCAACGGGAGAAAACTGCAGCAATAAACTTGCGGCCGCAGCCGCCAAAATCGTCTTCATCATAACCCCTCTTCAACTCGCGCAGCTTAATTGCGCCCTCACGAAAGAGAGACTACGGCAATACTTATTAGATTGCTTTAATCCGAATGGTAATCACAATTTTAACGGCGCATGGCAGCAAGCGGATGCGCCGCAGGCTTATTGAAGCTTGCGCTTCGCCCCAGCCTGATTGAGCCCTTGGTAGGCCTTGTTCATCTTCTCGCGGATCGAGGCCATGGTGCCGAGATTATGGCCGCAGGCGGCACAGGTGATGATGTCGGTCTCCCGGATCTCGGGACGCTCGAACTTCATCTTGGTGCTCTTGCACTTCGGGCACGGTAATTCAACCTGAACTGTCATCGCTTTGCTTCCGGTCTGGTGGAGGTAGGAGGCGTTTCGCATAAACGTTTGAGTGGGAGCTGTCTACCGAGGCGTGGTCGTACCCTGCCGCCTCTACAGAAAACACAAGAAAAGCCCGAACGTCACACCGGCGAGCACCATGCAGCTGGCGTAGAACACCGATACGCCGTCCTCGATGTCGCCTGAGG
>NZ_VSZV01000040.1:0-1383 GCF_008919455.1 Rhizobium sp. PEPV16 | reverse complement strand
ATCGCGATCACGGTGAGCGGAGCGTTTGACATGAGAAAACCTTTCTCAGGCAATGGTGTTGACGAGGCCGCCTTCGGCGCGCAGAGCGGCACCGTTGGTGGCGGATGAGCGGGGACTGGCGAGATAGGCGACGAGGTTCGCCACCTCCTCCGCTTCCACCATGCGTTGGAGGATCGAAGCCGAGCGTGCCGTGGCAAAGAACTCCGCCTCGATTTGCTTGATGGACGCCGACGGGTCGCTCGCCTGGCTGCGCAGGAAGCCTTCGATGCCTTCCGAGCGGGTCGGCCCTGGCAGCACGGCGTTGACCGTGACATTGGTGCCGCGGGTCAGTTGCGCCAGCCCACGCGAGACCGAAAGCTGCGCCGTCTTCGTCGTCGCGTAGTGAATCATGTCCTGCGGGATCGCGAGCCCGGACTCGCTCGAAATGAAGATGACGCGGCCCCAGTTGCGCTCCAGCATGCCAGGAAGATAGGTCCGCGACAGACGCACGCCGCTCATGACATTAACGTCGAACAGATAGCTCCAATCGGCGTCGGGAATGTCGCCGAAGGGCTTGCTCTCGTAAATGCCGAGATTGTTGACGAGGACATCCACCAAGGGTTCGGCCTTGGCGATGATGCCGGCACCCTCGACGGTGGCGGCGTCTGCCAGAACTCCGGTAACGTTCGATCCGCCGGACGCCTCGACGACAGCGATCGCTTTGTCGAGTTTGGCGCCATCGCGTCCCGTGATGATGACGCGCGCGCCCTCAGTGGCGAGCGCGCGGGCGATTTCGAAGCCGATGCCAGCGGTAGCACCTGTCACCAGGGCAGTCTTGCCTTCGAGTTGTAGATCCATGTCTCATCTCCAGATTGTTGCTGGAGAGAATTTATGATTTAGGAGTGGGCGGCACTATTGCCTTCGAAAGACATGCACCTGTGAATGAGGTTCATCAATGCCACGTATCCTGATGGAGCGCGCTCCGGCGAAATGGAGGTGTTTGCGCGCGTCGTCCTGGATGGTGGCTTCTCCGCTGCCGCTCGCAACCTTGATCTTACTCCATCGGCCGTCAGCAAGCTGATTGCCCGCCTTGAAGCGAGGCTCGGAACACGCCTTCTGGTGCGGACAACCCGCGCTCTGACCCTGACGGAAGAAGGCGAGGCCTACCATCACGCCGCGCTGCGGATACTGCAGGCGCTGAACGATGCGGACCAGGAGGTCGCGGGCGGTGCAGTTCGAGGACGACTGCGGATCAACACAACGATCCCTTTCGGGACGATGTTCGTCGCCCCTGCCATGCCGGAGTTCATAGCGCGCAATCCCGATCTCATCGTCGATCTCTCATTCACCGACGGTATCGTCGATCTGGTGGCGGAGAAGACCGACGTCGCCCTCCGCATGGGC
>NZ_VSZV01000039.1:0-1338 GCF_008919455.1 Rhizobium sp. PEPV16 | reverse complement strand
CCAAGCGACCCGGGACACGGACCGACGTCACTCCAAGAGATTTCCAAACGTGGCAGGTCATCGTTGAACCTCGACACGCCGGAGACAGCCAATTCCTGGTTTCCTACGATCGCAGCCCCGCTGTCGCCGATCTCTATGCAACCAGTGCGGACGGACGCGACAAGCGGCTCGTGGAACAAAACAACGGCTCAACCGAAAGCTGGTTATTGAATGAGGCGCAGGTGCCATGCATTCGCGTCGAGCTGACCGCCTCCGGAATGAGGCGATACCTTCACCGCAGCGATGCCGACAAGCCGTGGCAAGAGATGGCAGCAGTCGAGCCGGATGACACGCTGGTCATCTGGCGTACGGACAGGTCAGGCAATGCCTTCGAGGCGCTTTCCAGCCGTCAGCGGGACAAGATCGCGTTGGTTTCGCTGGACCCGGTTACCGTCAGAGAAACCGTGCTGGTCGAGGACGGCGATGTCGATGTTTCAGACGCGCTGCGCTTTACGCCCACCGAACCGGCTGACGTCGCCGTCATTCGCGACGGCTATCCGCGATACATCGCCCTTTCGGAAAGGGGTACGATCTTCACCGAGCTCGTTCTGGATCGCAACGGGCATGCCGACGTCGAAATCTCAGGCTCTTCGAAGGATGGTGCGCTGCTGGCAGTCGCGATCTCCTACGATGAACGACCCTACCAGCACTATCTTCTAAACTTGGTGGACAAGAGCAAGACGCTCCTTTCCGCGCCGGCGGAAAAGCTCAAATCCTCATTTTCGGGAGTCACGAAGCCTGTTTCCTTCACGGCCGGAGATGGTGAGGAAATACCGGCATTGTTGACGCTTCCGGCTGGCGCGCCTCATCCTGTGCCGACCGTCGTGATGGCTCACGGCGGCCCGGCTCGCCACGACAGCTGGGGTTACAACATCGAGAAGAGTTTTCTCGCAAGCCGCGGATACGGAATCCTGTCGGTCAACTATCGCGGCTCGACCGGCTTCGGGAAGAGATACCAATCTCTGGGCTATCGGCAGTTCGGGCGAAAGATGCAGGACGATATCGCCGATGCCGGGCGATGGCTGCTCGCCCAGGGCATCGCGGACGAAGGCAAGCTTGCGGTCGCCGGCGAAAGCTACGGAGGTTTCATGGCCGCGTTGGCAATGGCCAGCGACGACCGGCTCTTTTCCGCGGCAATCATCGACTACGCGATCCTGGATCTGCCCTACCAGATGCAGAACAACCCGGTCGGCTGGGGGTTGTTCCTGGGCCAGGTCATCCGTTACTTCGGCAATCCTGATGATCCCGGTGATCTCACGCAGATGCAGGAATTCTCGCCGCTCCACAATGTGGAGAAAT
>NZ_VSZV01000057.1:0-2018 GCF_008919455.1 Rhizobium sp. PEPV16 | reverse complement strand
CGGCGCAGTCTGCTGTCATTCCATTAAGAAAGACTTAGAAAGCACCTGCTCAACAAGCGAGGCGGCGTCTTTTCCGCAATCAGGCGGAGAGCCGGCCGAGGAACTGGGCAAAGACCATGGTACCTTCGGGCCAGGGGCCGTGACCGGAATCGGCATTGATATGGCCGGCCTCGCCGGCATCGACGAGGAAGGAGCCCCAACTGCTGGCGACATCGTCGGCGTGTTCGTAGCTGCCGAACGGATCGTTGCGGCTGGCCACGGTTATCGACGGGAAGGGCAGCGGATCGCGCGGATAGGGGCCGAAGGTCATCAGGTGCTTCGGGCGGATGTCGGGATTGGCGACATCGGGCGGGGCGACGAGGAAAGCGCCCGCCACCCGGTTGCGGAAATGCGGGATGGCATGGATCACCGAGGGCACGCCCAGCGAATGGGCGACGAGAACTACCGGGCGGGTCGAGGCGTTCACCTCCTCGGCGATGCGGGCGATCCAGTCCTCGCGGACCGGCTTCGTCCATTCGGCCTGTTCGACACGCCGCGCCGTGCTGAGCTTTGCCTCCCAGCGGCTCTGCCAGTGGCTCGGGCCGGAATTGGTGTAACCGGGGATGATGAGGATATCTGCGTCTGAGGCTTTCATGATGCCGCCGATGTGAGAAAGCTGGTCCAAGATGTCAAGAGGGGGATGTCAAGGGAGGGAGCGACACGGGCCCTGAAAGTTGCTATATTCCTCCAGTGCCGGTTGCGGATTTCGTATCGGCTTGCCCGCCGATGCTGTCCGCCGCCGATCAGGTCTCGGCTGAGGAGGAGAAAGCCATGGCGGCATTTCACGTCATGACGGGTGCAAGCGAGAGCTTAGCGCGGCCCGTCGTCAATCGCATCGGTATCGCCGACGTCTTCGACGCGCTGAAGCGCGGATACGACGATTTCATGGAGAAACCGTCCCACTATGTGTTCCTGTGCCTGATGTACCCGATCGCCGGCGTCTTCCTGACGTTGTGGACCTCGGGCGCCAACCTTTTGCCGATGGTCTTCCCGCTGATGGCGGGTTTCGTGCTGATCGGCCCTATCGCAGCGATTGGCCTCTATGAAATCAGCCGCCGGCGCGAGGCCGGCCTTGACGCGTCCTGGACGCATGCGCTCGACGTGCGCCATTCGCCAGCGCTGCCGTCGATCGTGGCGATCGGCTTGATGCTCTGCGGCCTCTTCATCGTCTGGCTGGTGACGGCTCAGACGCTCTACAGCAATCTGCTCGGCGAGGTCTTTCCGCGCAGCATGGGGGACTTCTTCCGCCAGGTCTTCGGCACGTCGGAGGGCATGCAACTGATCATCTGGGGCAACCTCATCGGCTTCGTCTTTGCGCTCGTCGTGCTGGCGATAACCGTCATCACCTTTCCGCTGCTGCTCGACCGCGATGTCGGGGCTGTTGCCGCCGTCACGGCGTCGATCCGCGCGACGATTCTCAATCCGGTGCCGGTGCTGCTCTGGGGCCTGATCGTCGCCGCGCTGCTCCTCATCGGCACGATCCCGGTCTTTGCCGGGCTTGCGCTGGTTATCCCGATCCTCGGCCATTCAACCTGGCATCTCTATCGCAAGCTGATTGCGCGGGAAGTCACAGCGTAACCACGGCCTGTCTGCGGGCAATTCCGGACCCCGAGGGGAATCTCGGATCCCTTGGGGAATCTGGGATCCCTGGGGAATCTAAGATCCCTGGGAACCTCGAACCTGCCTCGGAGTTTGTTTAACCGGAGCATGATGTCGTCGACATCATGCTCAGGAGGCGTCGAGGGAGGATTCCAGAGGTGACGATGAAGCATCTGTTTGCCCGCTTCGCAACCAAGACATCGGAATGGGCGGGCAAGCCCGCCGCCTTCATCCTGGCGCTGACGGTCGTCGTCATTTGGGCCTCGCTCGGCCCCTTCTTCGACTATTCCGAAACATGGCAGCTAATCATCAATACCGGCACGACGATCATCACCTTCCTGATGGTCTTCGTGCTGCAGAACGCCCAGACGCGCGACACG
>NZ_VSZV01000155.1:0-7718 GCF_008919455.1 Rhizobium sp. PEPV16 | reverse complement strand
AGCAACAATAGGACTCGATTTTTATTTCTCTTCTTTGGTGCGGCAGAATATGGAATATATCTTTCTGTACGAAATTTACATATACACATCAGATCTCCTCGCATTCCTGACTTTGACAACATTTTTATTCTGGATAATTCCTGCAATACTATTTATTATTGTCTACGGATCTATATGCCTGCTGTTGGTTTCTGAGTTTCTGGTCCGCAGAGTAGCAGAATATCCCAAGGGGCCCATACTTGCGTCAAGCGCACTCTTGGGGGGGCTGGCCACGCTACTGAGTAAACTCGGATATTAGATGAGTGGACTCATCCTTTTTGCCCAGCTTCATCATAGCGTTGGCACTCGTGCTTGGGGTGTTCAGCGAATGATCGCCTGCCTGCGCAACACGTGGTTTGCGGGGCGGTAGATTACGGGTGCGCGGTCGAGCATTATGAGCTCACGCCGCTGGGCTCGTAGGTCAGCTTCACTGGCACGTCGGTCATAGCATAGTGTACGAACTGGTTGCCCAGCGCAGTGAGCTCGTAGCTTTCTTCATCGTCAAATGCTGATTTGTGTACTCGGCTGGCCATGCCCGGTCGTGTTTTTTGAGGCGGCTTCTTCAGGAAGTTTCCCGCATAATCAGTTTCCCGATGCTGTCTAATCAGGCCGCCGATATTGAGGTCGCGGATGAGTAGCTTGAACAGGTCGGCTGCAGCCGAATCTTCCCGAACGGGCGCTCGACCCAACTGTTGCCATACCTCTGCGCGGGTAAGCCCATTTTGATTGTAGAACTTGCCAATCACAGCCAAATGAAGCTCAGAGAAGTTTCTTATCCACTCTAAGAAGAGCCTGACAACGTCATCATCACAAACTTCAATCGCGGCGGCGTTTGCGAGCAGATTACGCACTAAACCACGCTTCTCCTCGCTCTCGGCGCCTGCCCAGTCGCGAAAAGATTTTCGGAGCAACGCCTGATATTGAGGGCTTTCTACACGACGTGCAACGTCCGCATCGCTCATGTCAATCCGCTGCACAATCTCAAGGATTGTTTTTTCCTTCTCCGTCATCTCGGCTCGCAACATTGCGATCCAATGGCGGAAGAACTCATTCATACGATCCTGCTCGTGCTCACCCCAAGTTGATGCTGCTGCGGAGATAAGTCCGCCGGCGAAGGGCACCAGGCCACCCGCCACGTTCAATGCTCCACGGATTGCTTGTCCGCCCTTCATACCTTCAGGGAAGTCATCATCTGGGCTCCCTGTTTGCATTTTGCCTAACCCTTCTTGTACCCTAGCTGATCAATCACGGAGGCATTTCCAGCAAGGTTTTTGCGGCGTGCTTGTACCGCTCGGGCAGCTTCTGCCGCCAGCCTGGCTGGGAAATCACCAAGTGCCTGCCGCTGCCATTCAAGGTTCAGTTGAATCGCAGCGATGTTTTTATCGATCTGAGGTTTGGGAGAGCGCTGCTCAAAGTCCGTCCCGATAACTTCGAAAGTGATGAACTTTCCTGAAACATGACCATTGGGAAGATTCCCGCCGTAGGTTGGCGGCTGGACGTGGAGCAGGTCATGATCTCCTTGAAACGGGACACGGACAGAAATCGAAAGTCCCTTCCGGCCATCAAGTGTAACTTCGCGCGACGAGACCGTAATGTCATTTTCATCAATTACAGGAATATTGAGTTCACATTCCTCTACCAGCTCGGCAACAATTTCCTCATCGGTGGCCGAAGCCAATTTTGCAGCCGAAAGGTCCTGAGCCTTCTTTTCTAGACCTTGAAACTGCGCTTGGACTTGTCGGTGCCAGTCAACTTTTCCAAAAAGCCGGTTTTCACGCATGTGGTCCCCCTTGTGAGTTTCAAATCCTCTCACTACGCAGGCGCGAAGTCGAGACCCCGTAAAGATATTCACAGGTTGTGACATTGACGTCGAAGATCTTGACAAATTTGTCAAGAAAAACATGGACATAGATCAGATTTCCTATTGACGGTGGGGTGCTGCTATGCCATGAAGATTACGCGGCTCACCAAACCGTAAATGGCTCCCGCCAGTTACCACCACCGAAAAGGGGAACGCATGATGGTCTTAACCGGCCGCCTGAAGCGCGGCCCCTGTTCGAGGTTTATAAAGCTATGCCGCATCCCGAAGCTTTCACTGGCCGAATGCTAGCTTTGCATGCTGAAATCGTCCGATTGCGCTCGCTCTGCGTGCCGATGCCGGACGATGCGATGGATGCTCTAGGAGACGCCGCTGCCTCTATACGAAAAGCGATAATTGACGCGCCGATCACCAGCGAAGCCGATATCGCCAACAAGTTTCGCCTTGCCGTCATCCTGATTGAGGATCCGGATGGCGACATGTCAGATGAGCCCATGGCAGTTCGACAAGCGCTTTTTGACCTCATTGGATTCCGCAACGATTTGTGGAACGCAGACTTCGGAACCGGTACCGGCCACCCGTTCTATCGTGCAGGCTTTAAGCCTTGAAGCCCGCCGTCAGCCGCGAAATCAAACTACTCGCTGCCGAAGCCGGAGCCTACAGTTGGACGCTTGTGCGCGAGGGCAAGCACCTAATTATCGACTTCCAGTTCAAAGACCGCGTCGTTCGGCAAGTCGTTGCCGCTACTCCATCTGGCCCCTCGGCTCGTCGAAATGAGGCGGCATGGCTGAGGCGGCAGGTCAGAATTTAGCGGTTCACCATAGGCCGGCGCGATCACCACCCGCGACCACATCAGCGGCGCGCCGGCTAGTGTTTTTCTGGAACGCAGCCGTTCATCAGGTGTGACCGTGTATTTCGATTTCTAGTCGGCAGTGGCCACCGAACGGTCTTGGATAAAAAGAATGGGTCGGGCGAATGCTCGCGCCGACCCTTCTTTGATTGCATCAGCACGGTGCCAGTACATCCGTGGTCACCAGCAAAAGCCATCTGATAGATTGAATTTATGCGCCCGTTAATTTTCGCAAGGATTAGGGGGGTGCTGATTTAGGGCTAGGCGAAGCAAGGGGCGTCCCTTCAGTCGCAGATTTGAAATACGCGACGGTCGTCTCGATCCACTCCGCTCCAGGCACCTTGCCGAAGGCTGCGAGAGCGCCGGCCGTGGTGGCGGCCAGAAGAGTTGCGATAATAGCTTTAGCTACGAGTTTGCGACCCTCACTCGCAACTTCCTTGGCGAGCGCAGATTTGGCAGCGAGCGACCATAGATTTTGCAGGGTGCCGGTAAGTGCAAGGACATCGCGCTTGTCCGCTTCTTTGTCCTCGGTCCAACTCACTACTATGTTCAGCGCAGCAGTAACCTCAGGATCCGTCTCTTTCTGCGCACGTAGGTCTCGCACCAAAGCCAACGTGCTTTGGGAAAGCGCGGAAACTGAATCTCGATCGATATCTACGGCATTCTCACGGAACAACCGCCAGTCGTCGAATTGAGATGCGGCTGCGAAAACAAGTTCGACGTGCGATCGCAGAAGCTCAAAAAGCGTGGACGACAGTTCCTCGACATCCCCGCGCAAATACGCGGCCACAGGTCTGATTGTACATTCCTACCTGTATGATGTTGGCGCGAGCCTCAAGCTTATCCTGGAGTGATCTGAATGCATCCTTCAGCCGGGGTGAGCAGTTCGATACAGCCAACTGCTCAACTACGTAGACACCTTTTTCGGTGGCAGCTTCAAGAGCGGCTATGGCTATTTCGCGATCACGCTCACGCGCTCGAAGAGGCTGGTCAACAATGACGAGACGCTCCCCCTCGAATCCAAACTGAAATGCCGCCGGCTTCTGACCTGGGAGAGATTCCAAAACCTCTTCCGGCTCAAGTTGGTTCATCCCTATCATCAGACCAGATAGAAGATTGGAGATTCCAATTGTGTCGTCACTTATTGCCTGAAGTGGGCCGCTGATCGGGGTGTTGGGGCCGAACGCACTTAGACGACTTGCGGCGACATATCTGAGTTGGAGGGCTTGTTTTTCTATCGCGCTGACATGAACTGGGCGCAGCGAATCCACCTTGCTGATCTGCCGTCGAGTTTCGGCTCGTAGATCTGCCAGCATCTTCACGACGTCGTTAGTTTGGCCTGACCTTCCATCGATGTCGACCAAAGATTTTTCGGCTCGCGACAACCTCGTATCGACACTCTGCAGTAGGTTGCGAAGTTTGTCCGGCTTCATCGAGCGTTCCGCGTTGCGACATCAAGAGAGTATATCGACGGGAAGTCCGATACCAGCCAGCAGTGCGCCTGGCGAGTTATCCACAGGAGTCGAACCGCAGAAAACACGTTCCAAAAGCGGGGAGGGAAAGTGGGGAAGTAAGTACCTGCTTTCGGATTGCTTAACAAAAACAGGTACTTATTTCTTAAAATGGCTCCCCGGGCCGGATTCGAACCGGCGACCTGTCGATTAACAGTCGAATGCTCTACCGCTGAGCTACCAGGGATCACTGCTTGGCGCGGTGTGAGTGGGCTAATACAAACGCTTTCCCGATTTGCCAAGCGGTTTTTTCAAAAAAATGAAATGAACTTGTATTTGGGATGCCTGCGCCCATCTCTGGGGAATGGCAAACGTGAATGATCGTCAGGAGACGAGAGGCGGCGAGAAGCGCAAGGCACGGGCAGTGCGCTTCGGCATCGATCATGCAAGCGGCAGGCTTGTTCTCGGCTCTTTCAGCATCGGCATGCCGCGCTCACGCATCGCCCGGATGGCACTCGGCATGGCCCTCATTTTCTGCGGCGTGTTGGGTTTCCTGCCCATCCTCGGCTTCTGGATGCTGCCGCTCGGCTTCCTCGTGCTCTCGCACGATCTGCCCTTCGCGCGCCGGCTTCGGCGGCGGCTGGCGGTCTGGTGGCACAGGCGACGGAAACCGGCTGACTGATAGCCACCCCGGGAGGGCTTCGTGGAACTGTGGATCGTTTTTCGCATTCGTGGTTTATGCAGTTAAAACGCGAAAACGCAACACAATGGTTCAGGTGAGGAAATGAAGGCATTTTTTGTAGTCGCTCTGTCGGCAGCGGCGGTTCTTTCAGGCATTTCCGCCGAGGCCCAAGCCATCGACAGCCGCGGTTTTGATGCGCGCGGCATCTGTCGCCGTCCGGAAGGCTGTGTCGTCGACCATGGTCAAGGCGGCGGCTACAACGGGCCGCGCAACTATCGCAATTTCAACGGTCGTAACGATCGCGACGACAGGAATGACCGCGAGCGGGACAATCGTCGCTACCGTTCTCAGAACAGGAGCGACAATTTCGGCACCGGAACCAGCCGCCTTGTCGCAGGCCCTGAGATTGAGCTGGGCGCGCAGCTCATCCACATTCGCGTCTAGTTGGACCTGAGTTCGCTTTCCTCGAAAGTGCCACCATGGTCCGGATCGAGTCCGGTCGCCATCAACAGGCTGCAGGCGGCAAGGAGGAGCACGAGCTTGACTGCGTAGGACGCAACGGAGACAGGTTGTCTGTGCGCCTGTGATACGCGACACGGCGCTATATAATATTTGTAGTAGAAATGCGGATCATCCGTTTCCAGCAGGTTCTGGTAGACGTGCGGCGGAACATCCGCATGTTTTACCGGCGCAGAACCGGGAAACTTTACATAAAGATCCCGGGTTTCGGCATCATATGCGGCACGCACGCGCTTCGATTTGAGGGCAGCCCAATCCATCGCAAGCTCCTATACCCTCCCGGGCATAATTGAGGCCCGGACGAGGATCGAAGTCAAGTTAAGAATTTGTTTCAAATGCCATCATTGCCGGGAAATGGGGCATCGTTGCGGCCATGGAAATTCCAGCCTGCGCCCGCGCCGTTCCGGGATGGAAAAATGGCCTTCTCGGCAGCAGCGGAATGGCGTTTTTCCGAAATGCCCTCTTGCGATTTCCTTACGATCATTCTAAACGCTCGCCACGGCTCAGATAACGAGCGCGTGAGGCCTCGTGGCGGAGTGGTGACGCAGAGGACTGCAAATCCTTGTACCCCGGTTCAATTCCGGGCGAGGCCTCCAACATCTTCCACATGACAGAGTTGTCCGAATACTGCTGGCTCAGCGGTGCCGCATCGGCGTTATCGATCCTACCAGACCCGCGGCCGGGCGAAAAATCGAACTGCGGATTGATGCCCGTGAGGCGGTAGAGCGCCTTCAGATAGCTATTTTCGGATCTCCGCCTGATATTCCACACCGCTCAATCGCGGCCCGTCGGCGACTCGCAACCGGCGCCGAGAAGCCGCCGTATGCCCTGCGCGAAATGCGGGTGAAGCTGCGAGTGCGCAGCTGCTGGATTTGATCAGCAGCAGGCGGGCATCGGCGTTGTAATGAAGCGCTTCTATGCCGCGCGATTGGATCAGAGAGGTTTGCATTCGCACACCCATAGCGGAAGGCGAGGTGCCGCAACAGAATGGTTGACATACGTTAATGCGCGTGCGGCTGTCGAGGGCTGGATTTGAAAGGAAACGAACACATGTCAGAGCTGCGTCTGCCGGTATGAGATTGCCTCAGACGCCGTCCCGGATATTTGAAGCGTGCCTCGGCGTCTATCGTCGCCAGGTCGTTTCGCCGTCCAGCAGCCCGCAGCAGAAGATGCCGATGAGCGCTGCGACGATGAAGAAGTCGAACAGCGTGAAATATTCGAAAATCGCAGACATGGCCTGCTCCTCCTATTTCCTCCATTGCAGATCATAGCATGAAGGGGCGGAAGGTTCCACGCTGGAGTTGCAGCGTCCCTCCTGCTCCTGTGGCGCGGAAGAGGCGCCCGGCCGGATTCTTTTCGCCGACGGCTGCCAAGCCTTGAAAGCATCCGTGGCGGAGATTAAGAGACGAGGGACAGGAACCGCTTTTAAAGAGCGAGAGGACATGATGGATTTCGAAGCAGCGCGCGCAAAGATGGTCGATACCCAGGTTCGCACGACGGACGTTACCTCGCATTCCGTGCTGACGGCGTTTCTCACGGTGCCGCGTGAGGCTTTCGTGCCGGAGAAGGCGAAGCTGCTGGCTTATATCGACAACGACGTCGAAATCCTCGCAGCCGCTCCGGGAAAGCCGGCCCGCTTCCTGATGGAAGCGTCGCCGCTTGCCAAGCTGCTGCAACTGGCGGCGATCACCAAAGACGACTTCGTGCTCGAGGTTGGTTGCGGTACGGGTTATACCTCGGCGCTCTTGTCGATCATTGCCGGCTCCGTCATCGCGCTCGAATGCGACGAGACGCTGGCCACTGAAGCGAAGGCGCAGCTTGCCGGCTACGCCAAGGTCGAGGTGGTGACCGGCCCGCTCGAACAGGGCTACGCTGCCGGCGCTCCCTATGATCTGATCTTCATCAACGGCGCAGTCGAAGAGGTTCCGGCTGCCCTTCTCGGTCAATTGCGCGATGGTGGCCGTCTGATCACCGTTGAAGGTTACGGCAATGCCGCCCGTGCCAAGGTCTTCGTCGCCGAGCGCGGCGCCATTTCGGAAAACGTCTTTTTCAACGCCTCAGTCAAGCCGCTGCCGGGCTTCGCCAAGGCGCGCGAATTCGTTTTCTGACATCGTTCTTGTCTATGACGTTCAGCGACGGGCGCCATCGGCGCCCGTTTTTTTGTCAACGCCGCTGGAAAGCCTTCACAAACATCATCTACCCTGACGCCGCCACGGCGGATCGGACGGATGTTATGCGCTTCAACTTCGGTTTTATGGGATGTTCCGCCGCAAAATCGCGACAGGCTTTGCGGGTGGAAAACATCAGGTAACAAAACTGTGCATGGCCGCATTCATTTGATTCGCGATGATTTTTTTC
>NZ_VSZV01000292.1:24018-27008 GCF_008919455.1 Rhizobium sp. PEPV16 | reverse complement strand
GTGCCGGCTTCCCCAGGAAAACAGCGTCATCAGAACAGGAAAGAAGTCACGCCCCTTGTCCGTCAGCAGATATTCGTAGCGGGCGGGGCGCTGATTATAGAGACGCCGTTCGAACAGCCCCTTTTCCGTCAGATGTTTCAGCCGCCGCGTCAGTATGTTCGGCGCCACGCCGAGGCTTTTCTGGAATTCGTCGAAGCGCGAAAGCCCCTGAAAGGCATCGCGCAGGATCAGCATGCTCCACCAGTCGCCGACGCTGTCGAGCGCGCGCGCCGCCGGGCATTTGAAGTCGCTGAAGCTCGTCCGCTGCATGATGATAGTCACTACAGCAGTGACTATCATCATGCAAGTTAGTTATATCAAACGTCGCCTTCGAAAATACGGGCGAGCAGGATGCCGGTGACGAGCATGCCCGCTGCCACGAAGATCGTGTCGCCCGGCGTGCCGATATAGAGCGGCCCGACATTACAGCGCCGCGCGTCTTTTAAGACGCGCAAAGGACGCTGTAACACTTTGAATTGCTGCATAATTTTATCCTTAAATCGATTCCGATTTAAGGAATTATGCAGTGGCAAACAGCAGGAAGGCGATGAGGAAATTCGCCCAGCCCCAGACGACATTCGCTGTCGGTGAGCCGAGCTTTGCCCCTTGCGCGAATGGGATGCGGAACGGCCTGCCGCTGACGCCGTTGACGAAATGCGGAATGCCGTTGGTCAGAAATGCTGCGGCGATGAAATGGACGATATAGGCGATCCAAGGCAAAGGCTTCTCCTGACGTGCACGGGTGGCGTCAACGGAGAATGTGGCCGGGATTTAGGCTCCGGCAAGAGGAGGAGACGCGACTGCCCTGTGATCTGCAGGCCCGCGCCCGGAAGGGAACGGGCCGAGCGGGTCAGGCAAGCAAGAAATCTTTGAAGTGAAGTGCGGCGGAATTATCGAGATCCGCAACGTGGATGGCCGCGCCCGCTGCGCTTCCATCCGCGTCATAGGATAGAATGCCGCTCGCCTGATCGTAGATCAGCTTGTCATCAGCCTCGCGCGCTTTCGTTCCCAGAACGAAATTCTCATCCGAAAATCTGGATAGGCTGAGCGCGGCGAAAATCGAATGATCGAGCATCAGCTTGTCGCCCGCCGCGGAGGAAAAATCCCGGATCTTGTCGACGCTGGTATTGTCGGGCTTCACATTGAAGACGAAGGTATCGCCGCCGCCGCCGCCGGTGAGAACGTCAGCACCGGCCTTGCCGATCAGCTTGTCGTTTCCGAGCCCGCCGACCAATCGGTCGTTCCCTTTCCCGCCGTTGAGGGAGTTGTTCCCGTCGTTGCCGGTGAGAATGTTGGCGGTATTGTTGCCCGTCGCGCTGAGATTGGCCGTCCCGGTCAAGGTGAGGTTTTCGATCATTCCGACCGTATGCTTCTGATCGGCCAGGCTGAAGCTGATCGACGCCTTGACGGTATCCGTTCCGCCGCCCCGGCTTTCATCGACGATTTGGTTGGCATTGGTCACGGTGAAGGTGTCGTTGCCGGTGCCGCCATAGAGATGATTGGTGGCCGGCGGCGTGCTGGCGCCGCTGCCTGCTATCTCGATGATCAAGGGATGGTCGACGACATCGAGCGTCAGCGACGAGACGTTGCTGAGGCTTTTGATCGCCGTCGTCCCGGTCAGCGGGTCGAAGACTTTCACGGAGCCGAACGAAGCACCGAGATTGACCTTGACGGCTGTTGCCGCCGCCTGAATGGCCGTGTCGGAGGACTGGTTCCAGATATCGGGCTCGTTCCAGATGATGATCTGGTAGCTTCCGTCCGATTTTTCCGTGAGCAGGCTACGGGCCGAGGACGGCATGCCATCGATCGAATAGTTGACGGTTCCCGCGCTGAAGCTCGCTTTTGTTGCGCCGTCGTCCTCAAGAATTTCGGTCAGGTTATGGATCGCCGTCGCAGCCGGCTTGGTCGAATAGTCGAGATGAAAAAGGCCGAAATGCTTTTCCTGATTGGCGCCCTGCGGATCGGAATAGGCGTCCAGCAGCTCGTAGATGAACGTGTTTTTCGAGCCGAGGGCCGCGCCGTCCATCAGCGTATTGAGCAGGAGCTTTGCCTGCGTCGCTTCACTGACGCCTTCCCAGCCGCCATTGCTGTCGGCGGTGAGCGAGGTGTGGTAACCGGTCTCGGTGATCGCTAGCGGCTTGCCCGGATCGGCAGCGCGCTGAACGCCGGCTTCGCGGGAAAGCCATGAATATGGCTGGTCGCCATCCTTCGCATAGGTGTGGATCGTCGTGTAGTCGGAGGCGGAAGCGACCGTATATCCGGTAAAGCCGAGAACGGGGATATTTTTCAGCAAGGGATCGGCGTTGACGGCGGCAGACAGGTCTTTCTGATAGGCGACCGCTGCGGCCTGACCGCTCAAGCCGTGATAGCTGACCGGCCAGTTGTTGACTTCGTTCGGACCTTCGATGCCGACGACCGATCCGGGATGGGCCTGCACGAAGTCATGCAGTCGCTGGGCGACGGTGGCGGGGTCGACTTCCCGCTGGGCGCTGAAGACGAACTGCACGCCGGCCTCGGCCGCATCGCCGAGATGCGTTTGTCCGTTGGGGTCGGAAGCGGTGTTGGGGGCGTGATCGCGAACCGTATCAAGGCCAAGATAGTCGAGAGCCTTAACAACTTCTCCGACATTGGAATATTTTCCGTCGGTGTAGTCGATATGCGTATCAATTCCAAAGGAACGAATAATATCGTTTATTCTGACGGCTTGAGCCATAGGTTTTTCTCCCAGTTCATGAGGGAATTGGCGATGGGAATATATCCCCAATTGCTGTCGATGATTCGATTTAATACACGACAAGGGCCGACGCAGTGTTGCCCGTTAACCATGATATATTGTCGTGAATGTGGCCCGTTCCGATGGCCGGCGCGCCGATCGCGCCGCCGCCTTCGGCGCTAAATTCTTAACAGTGGACCCGCACGATGCGGCTGATCAAGCCGCAGCTTTTCCTGAC